>JACRIP010000411.1 GCA_016220045.1 Planctomycetota bacterium | reverse complement strand
GGCCGGGGCCGGTCCACCCGCGGCGTGCGCCGCACGGAGGGCCGCGGCGAGGGTGCCGCCCTCGATGTAGTCCATGGAGAACCAGTGGCGCCCGTCAGTGGTGCCGAACTCGTGGACGGAGACGATGTGGGGATGGCGGAGGGAGCCGGCGGTGCGGGCCTCGCGCAGGAAGCGCTGCACGGTGGCGGGGTCGGCGGGGGCGGGGTGCGCGGCGGGCGGCGGGGGCGCGCCGACCGCGGCCTCGGGTGTGCCGGGCGCGGCGGCCGCGGCGAGGGCGACGGGGGGGAGGACGGGGACGACGGGGGCGGGAGCTGAGGTGGATGCCGGATCGGTGTCCTCGAGCAGGACCTTGAGCGCGACCACGCGCCGCATTTCGCCGTCGAAGGCCTTGTAGACGCGGCCCATCCCGCCCTGGCCGATGCGATTGAGGAGCGAGAACTTGCCGAGGCGTCCACGCGCGCGGGTGTCGGGGCTCGTCGCGGCGGCGGCCTCTGCGCCCGGCCGCACGGGGCGCGCCGACTCGGCGACGTTGACGCCCGCCCCCGCCGCCGCAGGGTGCAGCGCGGCGCCGCAGGAGGGGCAGCGGGCGGCGGTCTCCAGTTCGACGTTGAAGCGCAGGCCGCACGCACCGCAGACCCGGACCTCCTTGCCCTGCGTGAAAAGCGTCTCGCGGATTTGCTGTTCGGTGACGCAGCCCATGCGGACGAGGACTTCGCCGAGGCGGATGGGGAAGGCGCGGGCGATCTCGGCCTGGGTGGCGAGTGCCGCGGCGAGCTGGTCGTAGGAGAGCAGGCCGCGTTCGACCAGGAGGTCGCCGAGGCGCGGCTCGGCGGGAGCGGCGGCGGGGGACTGCTGAGCGGGGGGCGAAGGCGTTGCGTGGTGCGCGCGATCACCCTCCCCGCCCTCCCCCCCTCCCGCTACGCGCTCCGCGCTTCGGGCGACAGGTGCGGCGGGTGAGGGGGACGGTGCGGGTGCGGGAGGGAAGGGCGCAGGCGCGAGGACCGTGGCGTCGGCGGGGGAAAGGACCGGTGGATCGGGGGCCTGCCGGTCGGCCGGGGGCGTGGCGCCCGGCGGCGGCGTCAGGCGGCTGGAGGTGCCTGATCCGGACATTCCCTGATCCCTCGAAGGCCCCGCCGTCCGCGAACCAGGCCGCTCCGGCGCGATGGACGGCCACGAACTTGATCTGAAGCCCGGTACTCCGAACCAAGTCCGAAGCGCAGGGGAGCGAGTCCCGCTCGACGGATTATGAATTCTAGGGAGCGGCCGGCGGCAGCGCAAGGGGAGACTGGAATGGGATGCACGTCCGGAGTTGCAGGCCCGGTCGCTGCCCCAGTGGCTTGCGAGAAGACGGGAACACGAAGGGCCACGAGTGGAAGCTGCGGCCGACGAACGATCGCGAGCCGAGTCGGCACTTGGTGGTCCTTCGTGGCCCTGCGTGTTCCCGTTCTCCATTCGTGGCGCTTTCGCATCACTCGCAGATACGTACATGCGCCCCTGGAATGGGGGTGCATGTCCGGACCTGCATCTCGACCGCACCGCCACCGCGCATCCGGGGGCTGCCCTCCGTCGTACTCGTAGCTCGTACTCGTACTCGAATGCCCAGGGCGTTCGAGTACGAGTACGAGCTACGAGTAGGAGTACGAGCCACGAGGACGAGCTACGAGGACGACGGAGGCCATGCTGGCGCCACGGTGCGCCCGCAGCGGCGGCCCCGGCTGACGCCGGCCGCCGCGCTCTCACCGCGTGGCCAGCGCCCGGCGCACCATGCTCACCAGCATTGCGAGGTCGAAGGGCTTGGCCACGAAGCCATACGCGCCATACCGTAGGGCCTTCGCCTCGGTATGGTGCCCGGTGTACGCCGTCATGAGAATGACCGGCACCCGGCAGGCCGCCGCGCGCAGCCCGATCAGCAACTCCAGGCCGGAAAGTCCGGGCATTGAGATGTCGGAGACCACCAGCGCGACCGGCTCGCGCAGCGCGTGCGCCAGCGCCGCTTGACCATCCTCGGCCTCCACCACCCGATGACCGTCCAGCTCCAGTGCCTCCCGGAGCATCTCCCGGATCGGCGACTCGTCGTCGGCAACCAGGATCGGAGCGCAGTGCGTGTCCATGACGATTCCCTTCTGCTCCGCGGAAGCCGGGCGTCCAGCCGTCCGCACCTCATCGGTCCGGTATCACTCCGATCAGAATCACCGCGTCCGATAGCAACGGTTCGATGCCAGAACCGGTCAGCGGCACCGCATCTGAGCGCCTGGAGCGGGGCGAAAGCTCCTCGCACGGCGAGTGCCCTGGGCGGGTGCGAGAACTCGGAACGGTGGGGGAACGGGGGTTGCTTGCACTGACTCAGGGAAAGCGAAACCTCCGGCGCGAACGCCTCGTCTCCTCCTGGGGGGTGTCTGCATGGCCAGTGGCTTCTCTCCATCCGGCTCCAGTTTCCCCACGCCCGACGGTCTGCGGTCCAGTCCTCCGCTGGACCTGCTGACTCCCCCGCGGGCTGCCCGGCCCTGCGTGCGGTCCGAGGCGCTGGCGGTCCTCGTGGTGGACGACGATCCGCACGTGCGGCAGTTCTCGGTCGATGCCGTGCGCCTCGAAGGTCATGAAGTGTGGGAGGCCCAGGACGGTCTGGCTGCCTGCGAGGTGCTCGACCGCGTCCCCATGGACATCCTGTTGACCGACCTCCACATGCCGCGGATGGATGGCCTGACTCTGGTGCGGCGGGTGCGGGAGCAGAGTCCCGCGACGGATATCATCGTCTTCACGGCCTTCGGATCGATCGACTCCGCCGTCGCCTGCATGAAACTCGGGATCCGGGATTACCTCACCAAGCCGTACGAGCTGCACCAACTGCAGGCCGTGCTCGAGGGAATCCGGACGTCGCGCCGGCAGCGAGCGCTCAACGCCGCGCATGCCCCGGCGGAAACGGCCCGCTGCCTGGGTTCCGGCGGCCCGGAGCTGGTGGGCCGTTCGCGCGGACTGCGGCAGGTCCTGGAGCTCATCGACCAGGTCAAGGACCGGACCTGCAACGTCTTCATCCAGGGGGAGTCCGGCACCGGCAAGGAGCTGGTGGCGCGCGCGATCCACAACGCCGGCGCCCTGCGCAAGGGTCCGTTCGTCGCCGTCAATTGCGCCGGCCTCGCCCCCAGCGTGCTGGAGGCCCAGCTCTTCGGCCACGAGCGCGGCGCCTTCACCGGCGCCACCGCGAGCAGCCCCGGCCTCTTCCGCGCCGCCGACGGGGGAACGCTCTTCCTCGACGAGGTCACCGAAATCGACTGCGCGTTGCAGCCGAAGCTCCTCCGCGCGGTGCAGGAGCGGGAAGTCCTGCCCGTCGGCGGAACCCAGGCGCTTCCCGTATCCGTCCGCATTGTCGCCGCCACCAACCGCGACCTCGTGGAAGCGGTGGCCTCCGGCGCCTTCCGCGAGGACCTGTTCTATCGCCTCTGCGTGGTGCCGATCCTGATCCCGCCGCTGCGGGAACGGCCTGAGGACATCCCCGACCTGATCGCCCACTTCATGCGGAGATTCGGCCCGGCCGACGGCCAGCCCGAGCGCGTGCTTTCTCCTGCCGCCCGTGAGTTCCTGACCGCCTATCCCTGGCCGGGGAACATACGCGAATTGCAGAACGTCGTCGAGCGGATCTTCGTCACCAGCCGGGCGTCGCGGATCGACGTGGAGCACCTGCCCGCGACGATTCGCTGCCGCCGCGCCGTCGCCCCGGAGGTCACCGCGCTGCCGCCGGTCGCCAGCTACGCCGACGCCGAACGCAAGCTGATCGAACAGGCGCTCTTGGAGGCCGGCGGAAACAAGTCGCGCGCCGCGCGCATGCTCGGGATCGAGCGCCAGCGTCTCACGCGCAAGCTGCGCAAGTTCGGACTCAACTGACCCTACCATCCCAGCTCCAATTCGACGGCGCGCTCACGACCGAACGCGCTCGCCGTAAGCGTGACCAGGACCGGGAAGGAAGTCCCGGTTGCTGTGGTCAGGGATTCCATGGAGGTCGCCACCGTCGTCGGATCCGCGCCCGTCTGTTCCCGCACCAGACGACTCTCCTCCACCCGGTAGAGCACGCTGCCCCCCCCCTCCAGGTGAATTCGCAGCTCGTCCGCCGTGTTCGTCACGCCGGTGGCCCGGGTCATGTCCTGCGTAATCGACATCACCGCGAGGCTCAATTCCTGGATGAGCGCCGTCCGCGCCCTGGCATCCACGTAGCCCCGGTTCAGGTCCCGCCAGACCGGTCCGAGCCCGGCCAGGAGCAGCGTGACCAGGAAGCCGGTGACCGCGACCTCGAGCAAGGTGAAGCCCCCGCGCCCGCGGGCACGCGGCGGGCTCGGCGTGCGGGGGCGCGCGCGCTGGTGAAGATTCCGCGTCCGGTGCGGAGGGCTCCCCGCCGATCTACTCATGGCTCCCGATCCTTTGCATCACCTGGTCGAAACGTTTCCGCCAGGGCGCCGCAGCACCGCCCCCGATCGGCGCGGCAGCCGGTGCGCGGCCCTCGCACGCCCGCAACGCGATCCCGGCGCAGGTTGCCAGCTCCGCCGGAAAGGGCGAGGGGAGCCGGCCGGCGAGGCGCAGCACGTCGTCCGAGGTCAGCGTATCCGCGCCGCGCGGGGCCACGGCGAGCCACTCGCCGTTCAGGAGAATACCCCAGCGCCGCCGGTCGGTCCGCGAGTGCAGCTCCTCGATGCGCAGTTCCGCCGGGCGGCTGAGCACCCGGTGCGCCACGCCGACCCGCAACCACGGTTCCTCGCCGCAGCGCACGAGTGCGCGTTCCGCCCGCGAGCAGAGTTCCTCCAGGAGCGCCAGCGCCAGGGCGCCCTCCAGGGCGTCGGTGAGCGCCGCGTCGCGACCGCCGGCGGCCGACGCCAGCTCGGCCACCGACGCGAGGTCCGCGCCCGTGATGTCATACGGTGAATCGCCGAGAACCTGTGCAAGCGCCTCCTGGCGGCTCGGGTCCGCCAAGAGGTCGGCCGACGCCCCCTCCTGCGCGGCCGGGTCGAAGCGATCCTTGAGGAGCCGCCGCACGCCGACCAGATCCCGCCGGCGGAAGAGGGGGCGGAGCTGCGTCACCAGGTCGCGAGCCGGCCCGCCGGGCGTTCCGGCGCCCGCGGCCAGACCGGCGTCCAGTTCCCGGCGGGCCTGGGCCAGGTGGCGCCGGACGGCCTCGTCGCCCGCGTAACGCCGGCCGAGCGCCTCCAGCCGGGTATGCAGGACGCCGAGCCGCTCCGCCGTGAGTCGCGTCCCGGCGAGCGGCCGAGTCAGCACGCCGAGGACCTGCAGGCGCTGCGCCTCCAGGCTCTTCCGCTCCGTTCCGCCTTCGGTTCGCGCCACCGCCTGATCCGCGAGCTCGAGGGCGGCCTCGCCGTCGCCCCGGTCCAGGGCCGCCTGGATGCCCGCCGCCGCGCGCTCCGGGTCCTCCGCGCGCAAGGTCACGCCCAGCGCTTCCGCCGCCTGGGCGCATTCGGTCCCGGTCCGGGTGGGGCTGTGCCCCTCGGAGTCGAAGGATCTCAGGCCGGGCGGGAAGCGGCCCAGGGCCGCCAGGGCCGCGCGGGCGTTTCCCGCTTTCTGTAAGGTCTCAATCTGGCGACGCACCTCGGCCCAGGCGGTCGCGGCGCGGGACTCCATCTGTTCCTTGACCGCGTCGAGTTCCGTGGTCAGGGTCTTGCGGAAGCCGGGGAGCTGCTGCGCCGCCAGCGCCTGCTCGAGCTCGGAGTAGAGCTGCTGAGCGGTCTCGGTCGAAAACTCCCGCTCCAGACGGGCGCGCTGTCCGTGCAGCCGGTTGCTCAGGCGTTTGAAGGCGGCGACCTCCGGGTCCCCGCTCGGGGCGCTGCCGGCCGCCGCCGGGGGCGGCGTGGAGGGCCAGGCCCAGTGGCCGGCCGCTGCCAGGGCGAGCAGCGCGACCACGAGCACCGGGCCGCGACGGCGGCGGCGCTGCGCCGCCGGGAGAAGCGCGCCACGTGCCCCCGCCGTGCCCGGTCCGGGACCGCTGCCCGCGTCGGAGCCGGCCGTCGGGGCGGCGGCGGAAGCACCGCCTCTTTGCAAGGTTATCACCGTACACCTCCGGCCATGCTGAACATCGGCAAGTAGATCGCGAGTAGGAGCACCGCCACCATGCCCCCCATGCCGACCACGATGAGCGGTTCCATGAGCGAGGTCACGCGCGTGACCAGGGCGGCGACCTTGCGCTTGTAATAAACGGACACCTGCCCCAACACGTCGGCGAGCTTCCCGGACTCCTCGCCCACCTTCACCATGTTGACCAAGAGGGGCGCGAACAGTCCGGACTTGGCGAGCGAGGCGGCCAGGGCGGCGCCGTCCCGCACCCGGTGCTCGACCTGCCCGAGCCCCGCCGCGTAGATCGCACTTCCGCCGAAGATGCCACGGACGATCGTCAGCGCCTCGAGCAGCGAGGAGCCCGATCGGAGCAGGAGCCCGAGGTTCATCGAGAACTTCTGCATTGTCGCCTGGCAGACCAGATCGCCGATGACCGGCAGGCACATGAGGACCAGGTCGCACACCGTCCTCCCGGCCGCGGAGCGCACGAAGGCCCGGAACGCGACGATGACGACGATCGCGCCGGCGAGCAGGGTCGGCCACCGGGTGGTGACGAAGTGGGAGGCATCGATGACGGCCTGCGTAATGGCCGGGAGCTTGCCGCCCATCGATGCGAAGAGGTCGGCGAAGGTGGGGACGACGACCGTGAGCATGACGATCAGCGCGCCGAACGAAACCGCCGACAGGATAACCGGGTAGATCAGGGCCGAAACCACCTTGCCGCGGACCTCGCGCGCTTCGACGATGTAGTCCGCGAGCTGAGTCATGACTTCGGCGAGCTGCCCGGTCACTTCGCCGGTGCGCACCACCTGCACCCATTGGAAGTCGAAGATACGGGGGTACTGGGCGAGGGCGGCGTGGAGGCTCGAGCCCGCGCTGCAGCGGCGGGTGACGTCGCGAATGAGCTCGGCCATGCGGAGGCTCAGGGACTGACCGGCGCAGAGGCTGAGGGCTTCCATGAGCGGCATGCCGGCGCGCAGCACGGTGGCGAACTGGATGAAGAACTGGATCTTGTCGTCCAGGCGGATGCCGACGTGGGGCTTGGCGACCACGCGCGAGTGGCGGAGGACGGCTTCGACGTTCATGTCAATGACCCTCGCTGGCGGTCAGGATTTCCTCGACCGTGGTGAGGCCGCGCCGGACCTTCTCCATCCCGTCCTGGAAGAGGAAGTCGATGCCGGCCTTGCGCGCAGCCGCGGTGATCTCATTGACGCCGGCCCCGCCCGAGATCAGCTCGCCGAGCGCCGGGCTGATGCGGATGACCTCGTAGACGCCGACGCGCCCGCGGTAGCCGTTGCCTCCGCATTCGGCACATCCCGTAGGGCCGTAGAGCACCTCGTCGGGCGCGAAGCCGTACTTGGCGCGGACGGTGGCATCGACCTTGATCGGCGCGCGGCAGGCCATGCAGAGGCGGCGGACCAGGCGCTGCGCCTCGAGCAAGCGGACCGCCGAGCCGAGCAGGAACGGTTCGATCCCCATGTCCTTGAGCCGGCTCACCGCGCCCAGGGCGCTGTTGGTGTGCAGGGTGGACAGCACGAGGTGGCCGGTCAGGGCCGCGCGCATGCAGATCTGGGCCGTCTCCTGGTCGCGCACTTCGCCGACCATGATGATGTCAGGGTCTTGCCGGAGGAAGGCGCGCAGCGCGCCGGCGAAGGTCATGTTGACCTGGGCTTTGACCTGGATCTGGTTGATGCCCATGAACCGGTACTCGACCGGATCCTCGACGGTCATGATGTTGACATCAGGTTGATTCAGGATCTTGAGGGCCGCGTACAGGCTGGTGGTCTTGCCGCTGCCGGTGGGTCCGGTGACGAAGATCAGGCCGTGCGGGGACTGGATCGCCTCGATGAAATCTTCGGCCTGGCGGTCGGTGAAGCCGAGGCCCTTGAGGTCGAGGGGGGCGGCGTCCTTGTTGAGCAGGCGCATGACCATTTTCTCGCCGTAGACCGTGGGCACGGTGGAGACGCGCAGGTCCACGCGCTTCTCGCCGAGGCGGATGGTGAAGGCGCCGTCCTGGGGGAGGCGCCGTTCCGCGATGTCCATCTTGGAAAGGATCTTGAGGCGGCTGACCATCGGGACGTAGGTGGCCTTGGGCGGGGCGGTGAGTTCGCGCAGGGAGCCGTCCACGCGGAAGCGGATGCGGACGTCGTTCTCGAACGGCTCCAGGTGGATGTCGCTGGCGCGGGTGCGCACCGCTTCGGCGAGGATGTGGTTGACCAGTCGCACGACGTGGCCGTCCTTGCCGCCGGGCGTCGCCCGCGAGAGGTTGACGACGCTGCCGAATTCTCCGTCCTCGTCCGGAGGGGCGGCGTCGAGGACGGCGGAGGAGGAAATCTCCTTGACCATGTCGCGTTCGCCGAACGCCACCGAGATCATGTCCTCGACCACGGTGAGCGGGGCGGCGACGGGGGAGATCACGCAGCCGGTGGCGAGCTGGACCTGGTCTACGGCCTCGCGGTCGCCCGGGTTGACCATGGCCACGCTCAGGCTGGCGCCCTCCTGCGCGAACGCGAGCAGGAAGTACTGCCGGCAGACCAGTTCCGGCACGCGCCGGGCCACCGCGGAATCCGCGCGCAGGCGCCCGCCGAGCTCCGCGGCATCGATCAGGGGAACGCAGTAGTACTCGGCGTAGGCGCGCGCGAGTTCGAGGTCCTCGACCAGATCGCCGTGGACGAGGACCTCCTCGAGCGTGCCGGCGATCTTCTCGCGCAGCTTGGGCAGCTTGGGGAGGGCGGCGGCGAACTCCGGGCTGCGCTCCAGGAGGAGGCGCACGGCCAGCGGCAACCGGTCGGCGCGTTTGTCCTCGACGGCGTTGCCGGTCATCGGCGGGGCTCCTTCGGGGGGGGATTGGAAACCTACTGGACAACTTCTTGATGGCGGATCATGTTCTCGTCGAGGGTCAGACCATGGCCGGCGACGTTTAGGCGTTTTGACGTTCAGGCGTTTGGGTCCGTTGAACGCGCGGATAGGGCCCCGCCCCGGCCCTCACCCTGGTCCCTGATCCCCGACCGCTGACTGGTTGGGTTTCGGGCGCGCGTCCGACTTGGGCGGACGGGGCGCCGCGGGCACCGCGGGCGGACGGGCGGTTCTACGGGATGAACCGGTCGAACGCGGGGAACGGGACGGACGGGCCGGAGCGGTCGGCGTCGCCTGCAGCTTGATTTCCACCTCGCGTCGGCCGATGGATACGACCACCTGCTGGGCGCGGATGGCGACCACGCGGCCGATCTCGGTCCCCTGTTGGTCGCGGATGGCTTCCCCGACGCCGTAGGCCGAGCCGTTGAGGATCGCCAGGGGGCTTTCCCCGGCGAGGAGGATGCCGGAGAGCTCGACCGCGGCCGGGGCTTCCGGTTCGGGTTCCGGCTCGACCTCGATCCCGTCCAGCTCCGACTCCGCCTCCTCGGCCGGCCCGCCGGCGAAGATCTCGAAGAGGTTGCGCGCCGGGACCCAGGGCTCCGGCTGGCGCAGCATCTCGCGGCGAATCTGGCCCGCGTTTTTTTCTGCGGTGCGGAAGTGCCGGGCCTCCCCGACCAGGTAGGGCCAGAGGGCCAGTCCCACGGCGGCCGTGAAGGTCCAGCCGCCGACCTTACCGCGCGTCATTCGCCTGCTCCTCACGGCGGGCGCGCGCCGGTCCCGGCTTCGCGCCCTTGAGCTCGCCCATGCCGAGAATGACCACCTTGAGTTTCACGCTCTGCCGTTCGGTGCGCTCGAACAGGAGCGATTCGATGCGCAGCAGCCGGTCGTTGCGCTCCAGCCAGAGCAGGAACTCGGTGAGGGACTCGTAGTCGCCCTCGACCTCGAAGACGAAACGCAGCACCTCGTAAGGGCCGATGACCGTGGAGCCGCTGGGATCGTAGTTGCGGAATTTCAGGTTGCTCGCGCGCGTACCGGTCAGCACGTACTGGACCCACTCGTTGGAGTCGCGGGTTGAGACCAGGCGCTTCTCGAACAGGGCGACCTGCTGCTTGAGTCCGTTGGTCTCCTCGACCAGGTTCGCGCGTGCGCGCACGACCTCCAGGTCGCGCTTGAGCGTGGCGACCTTGCCGTGGAGCGGGTAATAGACGACGAGGAGTCCGACCAGGAGGCCGAGGGCGAAGACGCAGAGCCGCAGCGACTCCGGGTCCTCGATCAGCTTGCCCAGCGCCGCCAATTGCCGGCGCGACCGGGCGTCAGCGAGGGCCACGTTCGTTTCCTCCGCACTTGATGACGAAGTTGGCCAACTGCTCGTTGCCCTCCTGCCGCCAGGTCAGGGTGGAGACGTCGATCTTGGGGAAGGACTCGGTGAGCACGGGGCTTTTGCGCAGGGCGGCGAGGAGGGCGTCGATCTCGCGCGGGGCGGAGCCGGTGCTGGGGAAGGCTGCGCTGCCGGCGAGTTCGAGCCGCCGCGGGGGCGTCACCGTCTCCTTGGTGCGCGCGTCGGGGAGCTTGAACTCGCACTCGGCGCGGACCTTGGTGAGCCAGACATTGCGGGGGATGGAGGCCGGAAGCTGGTGCAGGACGTCGCTCCAGACCACGCGTTGCGAGAAGAAGCACCACGCCCCGCGCACGCGCACTTCCAGGCCCTCATGGAGCGTCGCCAGATCGGAGTCCGACATGCCCGCGGCCCAGGGGTATGACCTGATCAAGAGCTCGCGCGCGCGGACTTCGCCGCCGAGCTGGGCGACCTCGTTGCCGAGCACGCCGGCGAGGAGCAGGAGGAGGCCGGCCACGAAGCCGACCGTGCGCCGCGGCAGCAGGTCGAGCAGGGGGCGGCTCGGGCGTACGGTCTTGGCGAGATCCAGGCTGAGCGCGCCGCCCTGCGCGGCGGCGGCGCCGAGGCAAAACGCGGCCGCGGCTCCGGCGCCCCAATCTTCGGCGATCGCGTGCGCTTCCAGCCCGGTGTCGAGCCCGATCCGCTCCGCCCAGGCGGCCGTCCGTTGCCCGTAGATCAGGACTTTCAGTTTCTTCTGACGCAGCATCTCGCACACCACGCAGTCCCCGCTCTCCTCCGCCGCAGTGTCCGCCTCCTCCGAACCGGCCTTGCGAACCGTCAGCGATTCGTGCAGCTCGCTATCCAGCGTGCGCACGGCGGCCACGACTCCGCGCGGGGAGCCTGCGTCCAGGCCGTGCAGCGTCACCGGCACCCCGCGCACGGTCGTGATGCCCACGGCCCGGCGCGTTCCGACGAAGACGTGCAACTGGTACGGTTCATCCCGGAGCGCGGCGGCGCGGCTCTGCGCCATGGCCAGCAGGGAGAGGGGCGTGGGCAGCACGCGGAAGCGCCGGACCCCGGCCTGTACCAGGGCCTCGATCAGGGGTTCCAGGTATTCCTTGCGGCAGGAGACGGTATGGCCGAAGGTGCTGCGCAGGAGCCGGTGGACCAGGCCGTCGGTGGCGAAGGCCGAGGCCGGCGCGGTGCGGGTGCCGACCAGCGACTCGACCAGCTCGGGCGTCAGCCCGACGCCGGCGGCCTCGGGGTTCACCGGGCGGAACCGGTGCAGAACGCGCCAGGCCGGCACGCCGATGACGAAGCCGGCGCGTCGCCGCTCCGGCTCCGGCAGCTCCGCCAGCAGTCGGCGCAGGGCGGCGGCCGGGCCGGCGGGCCCGCTCCAGCCGGCGCGGCGGAGCGATCTGGGGCGCGCTCCGCGCCAGCTCGGCGCGACCTCGCAGAGGGTGACCTCCTCCTCGTCCACGGCGACGCCGTAGGCGCGGGGCGCGAGCGCGGCGGCGAGCGGGCCGAGCAGGCCCCGGCCGGCGCGCAGGGTCTCCGCCAGCGGAGCGAGCGTGTCCACCGCGAGCTCGGCGACCTCCAGGTCCGGCTCGCGGGCCGCGTCAGGATCTCCGTCGGGGGGCGGGGTTCCCATGGCGTCGGTTCGGTTCGGAGCGGCGGTTTGCATTGTTGCCTCACAGGGGGTGGTGGAGCGCCGACGTCTTGGCCGCAACGGTGGACGGCCTCGCATCGACCTCGTTCGTAGTTCCGCCTTCAGAGGCCGGCGCAAAAGGTCGATTGGCGCGGCTTCGCCTCATTCTGGGGATCGGGTCGCTCCCGCGAGACTCCGGCCTCGGAGACCTCGCGGCGCAGGCCGGAAGGCCTGCGCCACAAGGGTTTCGAGCATTTCGAGAATCCTTCGCGAGGTTTCCGGCAATTGTGGCGCAGGCCTTCCGGCATGCGCCGAAGGGCCACGAATCGCTGACTTTTTCGACAGCCTCTTCAGGCGGAACGATGGGCCGCTGCCTACGACCTCTGGCCGGCGATTCCGCCTGAAGGCGGAACTACGAACGAGCCGAGCGGCGGCGCGAACGGCTTTCGCGGTCATCCTGGAATCGCCCTATTCGGGAACCGGGGTCACGGTCACGGTCCAGATCCGCTGCGGGCCGTTTTGGGAGACCAGGTCGAAGCGGACCGTGTAGGAGCGCGCGCGACCGCCGACCCAGGTCGAGAAGGTGAACTGGTCGCCGGAGGCGGGGATCTCCTGTTCGAGCCGGTGCAACCCCTCCACGGCCGCCTTCCCGCTGCCGCCGTCCCGATCCTGGCGCAGCCGGTGCAGGCGTTCGAGCCGCAGCGCGGTGGCGGTGCCGCGGTGGGCGATCGCCCAGAGGGAGAGCCCCACGGTCATCAGCACGATCACCGCCACCAGCGCGTACCCGCGCGGGCCGCGCCTTCCGGCAAAACTCTGCGCGCTCATGGCTCCGTCTGCTCCGCGGTGATCACCAACGTTTCGTCCAGGAGACCCTTCGTGACCGCCAGGACCTCGACCGTGTTCACGGCGGGCGGGTAGGTGGTTTCCTCGATGAGCGGCGTGTCGGAGGGACAGGCCAGGAGGTCGAGCCGGCGTGTCAGCGGATCCTGGGGGGCGCGGACGTACTTGCGGGCGCCGTCGGGGAGGTCGGCCTCCAGGCGCCGCAGGTGCCGGGAATTGGCGACCATCAGCGCGGCCATGCCCAGGGCGGCGATGGTCAGGAGGACGAGCGAGACTTGCAATGCCAGGAGGGTGAAGGCGCGCCGGGCGCGTGCGCCGCCGGCGCCGGGAGGGGGGTGCGTCATGAGCGTGCCCACCGGTCAACGGAAACTCGGCAAAACGGTGAAACCGCCCCCCGTGATGCTGCCGGTCAGGGCGCCCGTCTGGTCGAGCTCGAGCTGCCCTGCCCAGAGCGAGCTGCCGGTCCGGGTCGCGCGCACCGTGAAGGCGGAGGCGGTCGCGTCCACGATTTCGTAGTAGAAGAGCCGCGCATCCGCGGGCGCGGCGGCGATCCGCGCATCCACCAGGTCCGCTTCCACCAGCGTGGGCAGCGTCGTCGTGTAGGTGCGATACTCGAGCCAGTACGCGCGCTCGGCGGCGGAGATCGAGCGCAGGTCGGCGGCCGCCAGGTCGACGCGCGATTGCTCCAGTCCGCGTCCCAGGCTCGGCACCCCGAGGGAGGCCAGAATTCCGAGCAGCGTCATCACCAGCAGGACTTCCATCAGGGAGATGCCGGATCGTTGCCGCCGGCGGGCTCGTGTGCCGCGATTCGCCGCCATGGGTCGGCTCCAAGATGCGGTGTGCGCTGCGCCTCCCCTCCCTGCCCCTCCCACGCGCCGCGCGCGGGGGAGGGGTGGGTGGGGGTGGACTCCACGAGCAGGGTCCGGGAGGTACCGGGGAGGGAGCGGGCCAGAGGCTAGGTCGACATCGGGTTGATGTCGGCGTGCGTGGCGATCGTGCTCTTCAGCGGGTCGGAATCCCAGCCCTGGTCCGTGAAGGTGACGGTGTAGGCGCCGTAGCCCGCGGCCGCGCCGGTGCGAGTCAGGGTCAAGGTCCAGGAGGACTCCAGCGTACCGGTGGACCCGGCGGCGACGACGCCGATGGTGAAGTACTTGGGCGCCGGCATCTGGATGTCCAGGTCCGCGAGGGCGCTGGCGTAGGTCCCCTGGCGCGCCTGGAAGCGTTCCTGCGCCGAGCGCACGGCCGCGAGGTAGTTGTACGCTTCGCCCGCCTTGGAGCGCTCGACCGCGGAAAGGAAGCGCGGCACGGCGAAGGCCGCGAGGACGCCGATGATCACGATCACGACCGCCAATTCGACGAGCGTGAAGCCGCCGGAGCTCCGGTTGGGACCGGAGAGACGCGGAAGCGGGGAATTCATCGTTCGGACTGCCATCATGGTGAATGCTCCGAAAACTCGGCCCGGTGACGATCCATCCCCAAGTGCAGCGGACGCAACCTCCGCGGCGGGGGCGGCCCGCGCTCCGCCGGCCCGGTCGGGCCGGCGGCGGCCGGGCCGCTCTCGCCGCGGCTGCTGCGAGGGGAATCGGGTAGATGCCGCGTCATCATGTTCTGCTCCTTGCAGGGTTCGCCGTAGGTCGGTGCCGGGGCGCGTGGGAGGCGACCCGGACGATGCCGAGCCGCGATGGTTCGCTTTGCAAGACGCAGGCCGAGCGTGGCGCCACCGCGGATCGCGGCGGCCGATGCGAGCGCACCCGGGGGGAGCGACGCGCCGTCCGGCCCCCAACGGCGCGGCACGCCGGGGATTCCCGGAGAGTCGCTTGGCCCATCCCGGCCGCGGTCGTCCCCGAAGATTATCGAGAGATTCACGGGCGGACCCCCGTGCCGGCGGCTGGTCGGTGGTTCAAAGCGCTGGTTCATTTTGCACCACCCGGCCAGCGCGCGGCCCGGGGAGGCTCAAGTCGGGGCGGCGAGCTGCCGATAATCTTTCGGGGGAGTGTCGGTTCCGGCCTTGGAGGTGAGCTCGAGTGGTGCATGTGGCCCGTGGCACACGGATTTTTCCGGTGGCGCTGTTCGTGCTCCTGTGCGCCTGCGGAGTCCACGCCCAGGAGCCGCCGGTGGCGGGCGAGGGGCCCGCCGGCGGTGTTCAAGCGGCGCCGGAGATTTCCTTGCAGCTCCGCGACCAGGTCGACCTCAAGGGGGTGGTGCAGTTGCTGGCCAAGCTGCTCGATCTGAAGATCATCTTCGATCCGCGGCTGCTGGAGGGGCGAAAGGTCTCGATTGAGGCGCCGGAGAAGATGCCGCGTGTGGCGGTCCGCGCCTTGATCGACGAAGTGCTGGAAAACCAGGGGTTCGCGCTGGAAGCGAAGGAAAACGCCGAGTGGCTGCACATCGTCCCGCTCGAACAGGCACGGCGCGAGGTGCGCATCTTCAAGCCGGTCCATTCGGATGCGTCGGAGCTGCTGAAGGCGATCAAGGCGGTGCTTGCGGGCGAGGCGTCGGCGCCGGCGCCGGCCGGAGAAGGCGGGCCGGGTGCGCCATCGGGCACGACCGGAGCGGCCGCCGCCGGCGGTGGAGGGGCGCAAGGGGGCGGCGGCCTGGCGGCCGTGGTCGCACCGCTGCTCGGCGGGGCGCCGGTGGCGGCGCCTCCGCCCCCGCAGGCCACGGCCCAGCTCTCCCTGGACGCGACGACCAATTCCATCCTGGTATCGACGGCCTCCCCGCGCAAGCTGGCCGAAGTCCTGGAACTCCTCGAGCGGCTGGATCGGAAGCGCAAGCAGGTGCTGGTGGAGATGGTGGTGGTCTCGGTCGATGACACCGACCAGTTCGACTTCGCGATCGACGTCTTCCACAACGCCACCAAGGACGGGCAGACCGACCGCTTCCTCTCGCAGCTCTTCGGGATTTCGACGCTCCCGGGTGGGCTCGGGGTTTCGCCGCAGGTGGGACAGGGGTTCAGCGCCGTGGTCCTGCACCCGAAGGACTACTCCTTCGTGATCCGGGCGCTCCAGACCACCACGAAGGCGCGGGTGCTGGCCGCGCCCCGCATTCTGGTGCGGGACAACACGGAAGGCATGCTCCAGAGCGTGCGCGAGGAGCCCTTCGTCTCGATCAACGCTTCGACTACGGTCTCCACGACCTCGTTCGCGGGCTTCGCGTCGGCGGGGCCCCAGATCAAGGTTCGCCCCCGCGTGACCGAAGGGAACAGCATCTACCTGGACTACAGTGTTACGCTGAGCGCCTTCACGGGCTCCGCGCCGAGCGCCAGCGCGCCTCCGCCGCGCAAGACCGACACCGTCACCAGCTTCGCGGTGCTCCCCGACGGCCATACGGTGGTGGTCGGCGGCCTGAAGTTCGACGGCGAGATCGACGAAGCGAGCAAGATCCCGCTGCTCGGCGACCTGCCGCTCCTGGGTCCGCTGTTCCGGTCGACGTCGCGCACGCGCAGCGCCTCGCGCCTGTTCGTGTTCATCCGGCCACTGATCATTCGCGACGAGGGGTTCCTGGATTTGAAGAGCGTATCGGGTCCGGACCTGAAGGCCGCCGCCCTTCCGAGCGACGCGCCGCCGAGCAATCCCGCGCGGACGATGAGGTGAGCCATGATGGGTCGGAGTCTGGTCGGCGCGCTGTGCTTTTGCCTCCTGCTGGCGGGGTGTTCGACCCGTCGCGGCAGCGAGCGCCCGGAGCGGGTCGAGCGCAGAGAGCGGGCGGGGGGCGCCGGGGCGCCGGCGGGCCCGGCGGCGCCGGTGGCGCCGAGCGTACCGGACCCGGGCGCGGAGGTGGTGGACCTGCTCGCGAGCGGTCGGAACGCGGAGGCGAAGGAGCGGTTGCAGGCGCTCGTGCGGGAGGGCGCGAAGGACGCGGCTACGCACAACAACCTAGGCGTCCTGTTTCTGCGGGAGCGCGACTTCTACCATGCGGCGTGGGAGTTCCAGATCGCGTCCAAGCTGAATACGGAGAGCGGCGATCCGCTGCACAACCTCGGGGTGCTTTACGAGGGGATCGGGCGCGGCGACGATGCGGTGAGCTACTACGAGCGGTCGCTGGCGGTGGACGGCACGCAGGTGGAGACGATGGAGAACCTGGCGCGGCTGTATGTGGGGATGGAGATCAAGCCGGAGGAGACGCGGGTGCTGCTGGACGAGATCGCGCTGCGGGATGCGCGTCCCGAGTGGCAGGCCTGGGTCGGCCGGCACCGGTTGCGGCTGGGTAAGGCGGAGCCGGCGCGATGAGGTTTGGGGGGGCGAGCGAGATTTGGATGTTTGGGCGTTGGGAGGTTTGGTGGTGTGGGAGGGTGGGAGGTTGATGGGGGGGAGAGCACAGAGGTGGGGGGGGGGCCGGCGGCGGACGTGCGGCGCGGGGATCTCACGCGGCCGACCAAGACAAGTTCCGAAACAAGCGCGACGGGCACCTGCTTGGCCGGCGATCCGTCTCGCGCGGACGCCTACACCACAATGACCGGGCACCGAGCGATCGTTTGTGGCGCAGGCGTCCTCGCCTGCGCCGAACGGCCACTGGTCACGCGTTAGTTTTGGGCTTAGTCGCGTGGGTGCGGACGCCGGCTGCGACAATGCGCGTAGGATCCGGCCGGCGTCTCGGTCGTAGGGGCGGGCCCAGGGGCGCCCCCACAAGGAATCCCCGAATGCCAAGACCTTCGGGCGCGGCGGCGCCGCACCGGAGCCTCAGGTGAGTCCGGATCGTCGGCCGTAGGGGCGGACCCCTGTGTCCGCCCCGGTGTGGCCCGCCGCCTCCGGGCCCGGACCGGCCTCTTCCCGGTGGAGCAGGCACGAGCCCGCCACCCGGTCCGGTTTTTCTGGCGCGCCGGGCCGGCGGGAGCGTACCATCCGCTACAGCATCCCCTGGATCGGCGCGTGTAGATCGTCTCGGGAGCCCCGGAGCGAGCCATGGCGAACGAAACGGCGAAAGCGCGCCGCGTCTTCATCTCGTACACCGCCGAGGACCTGGTCGAACACGCGGAGAGCGTGAAACGGCAGATCGAGCGGCTGGGCTGGGTCGCGGTGGATCACCGCACGTGGCCGGCCACCGGGCGGCCCTCGGTCGCGGAATGCCGCGAGCGCGTGCGGTCGTGCGCGATTCTCGTGGTCCTGGTGGCGCACCGCTACGGGTGGATTCCGACCCCGGCAGAGGGCGGGGACGGCGAACGGAGCATCACCTGGCTCGAAGTGGCGGAGGCGATCACCGCCTCGTTGGAGGTGTTGCCCTTCGTCGTGCAGCTCAAGGGGGTGAGCTGGCCCACCGACAAGATGGAAGTCATGGAAGAAACGGAAATCCTGGCGCCGCTCAACCGGTTCAAGGCCCAACTCAACCAGACGCTGCGCGGGACTTTCACCGAAGACCCAGTCTCGGTGGCGGCGCCGGCGCTCGATGCGCTGCGCACGGCGGGGGAGCGGCTGGACGCGCGCGAGGCGGAGGGCATCGCGGGTGTGCCCGCCGTACTGGACCTGGAGCCTCTAGTGCGCTACCGTCGGTGGGTCGAGGAACTCTACCGTGACGTGCGTCTCTTAGGATTTGGAGGGCAGTTTTCGATTAAGTTGCCGATTGACCAGGTCTACGTGCCGCTCGCGGTGTCGGTTCGACAGGAAGGGGTCTCCTCGAAGCACCGCGGGGTGGGGGAACTCGGCGCGCGACGCATCTCGGTGGAGGACGCCTTTCGCCACGCAGAGAAGCGGGGTCTCAGGGGGGTGGCGATGCTCGGGGATCCCGGCGCCGGCAAGTCTACGGCGGCGCTGCGCGTAGCGTGGCAGTCTGCGAACCCGTTGCAGGGGCCGGCCTCGCTCGGATTGCCTCCTGATCTGGTTCCGATCGTCCTGCGGCTGCGTTCGAGGCAAGCCAAGGATGGTGGCCTGAGGGAGTTTCTGGAGCGTGAGCTGCGGGACCGGTACCTCGACGACTCCGGCATGGGTGCGCGGCTCTGGCAACGTCCAAGGAGGGCCGAACTCAGGGCGGGCGCAGGTCGGCTGTGGATTCTCGACGGGCTGGACGAAGTCGCCGATCTTCCGGGCCGCCGGCAGGTCAGCGGCTGGATCGAGGATGCGCTTAGGGATCGTCCCGAAGATCGGTTTCTCGTGACCTCGCGCTACGCAGGTTACGAGGTGGACGTAGCGCTGACTGATGGCTTTCTCGAGGTGCACGTCCAGCCACTGACCGCGTTGCAGCAGGCCGAGTTTGTCGGGCGCTGGTTCAGGACGGTCGAAACGCGGGTCGCCAGTGCGAACCTGGAAGCGTTGAACACGGCGGAGGCGCGTCGAGTTGGCCTGCTCGGCGTACTTCGCGGCCCGGACTTCCGCAGTCAGCGGCTGATGTCGATGGCTGCCAATCCACTACTCCTGTCGATCCTCTGTGTGGTCTTCCGCGAAGGTCAAGACCTGCCGCGGCGGCGCGCGGACCTGTACCAGAAGTGCGTTGAGGTGCTGTTGCAACACTGGCGAAGGGAGATGAGGCGCGCTGCCGGGTTGTCGTCAATGGATGTGTGGGCGGCCTGCGATGTCTTGAAGCCGATCGCATGGTGGCTGCACGAGGAGGACAACCGGACCGATGCTGCCGCGAGCGAGCTCGCCCCGGTGGCGGTACAGACGCTGACTACACTCTCGCCGGAGGTGGGTCTTGGTACGGACGGCTTGGCGTTTTTGAAGCGCGTGCGCGACGATGCGGGCCTCCTAGTCAACCTGGAGGCGGGGCGCTATTCGTTTTTGCACCTCAGTTTTCAGGAGTATCTCGCGGCCGGACATGCTTGTGATGGCGGGCTTGCGGGCTTGTTGGCAGGTCAGTTCGGCCATAGCTGGTGGAAGGAGGTCGTACTCCTCGCGCTCAGTCAAGGGTCGGCCGAATTCGCTCGCGAGTTCTTCTTCGCGCTCTTGGCCGGAGGTAGGGCGGAGGAACACGCTGAACTTTTTTCGTTGGCGCTCTTGGAGTCGCGGCACCGGCCGATCGAACCGTTTCTCCGCGCGCTCCAGGATCCGGCGGCGCCGCCACCGCGCTTGGCGCTGATCCTCGGTGCGCTGTCCGGCCAGAAGGACGCGGCGCTTGTGGAGGCGGCGCGTGCGCTCGCCAGCCACCCCGAAGCGAGAGTCGCAGCGGCGGCGGCCGAGGTGCTGCTGCGGGCGGGAGTGGCCGCCCCGAGGCCTCAGTTGGTGGCGGGGGCGGCGCGATTGCACGAGAAGTCGGGCGTTACGCTGGTGTACATCCCGGCCGGCGAATTCGACATGGGGTCCCCGGAATCGGACGCCATGAGCTATTCGGATGAGCGACCGATGCACCGGGTCCACCTGTCGGCATTCTGGATGGGGAAGTTCGCCATCACGAATGAGGAGTACGGCCGGTTTCTCCAAGCTAACCCGGGAGTAGAGGCTCCGGTGCATTGGACCAACAGTCGCTTCAACGGGCCCCGCCAGCCGGTGGTCGGAGTGGAGTGGGCGCCAGCGCTAGCCTACTGCACATGGGCGGGAATGAGCCTCCCGACCGAGGCGCAATGGGAGTACGCCTGCCGCGCAGGATCCAGCTCCCGATGGTGCTTCGGGGATAGCCCCGAGCACATTGGAGAGCACGCCTGGTATGGCCTGAATTCCGGGGAGCGAACGCATCCAGTTGGCGAAAAGCAGCCAAATGTATGGGGGCTATTTGATGTGCACGGAAATGTGTGGGAATGGTGTGCCGATACCTACGGCACCTACCACGCAGAAGTCGTCGTAGAACCGCCAGGACCTGGCCGATTGCTGCGGGGAGGTGCGTGGAACAGTGATGAAGTCGCCCTGCGCTGCGCCTACCGCGGTGGCAATCGCCACTTGGCTCGCAACGCCGACTTCGGATTTCGCGTGGTGATGCCGGCGGGCACCCAGTAGCCCTCAGCCCTTCTGCCTCCTCGCACTCTTCCGGGGGGAGCGCGGCGAGCGCTTCGCTCCTCCCCCCTGCGCGTGGCGGATCAACGCCCCGCCGGCGCAGCGCCCGCCGGACCCCAGACCGCGCGGAGCGGCACCGCCACCACGCGGTCGGTCAGCGCCAGCGTCTCCTCCCCGCCGTAGAGCAGCAGGCCGAACGGCGCCGCCTTGGCGTGCTCCGCCAGGAACGACTCGAGGCCCCGCGCGTCGGCCGGCGCCACGCGACGGGCCGACTTCACCTCGACCGGCAGCAGGCGATTCCCGGCCTCGAGGACGAAGTCCACCTCCTCACCCGTCTGCGTCCGCCAATAATGCAATTCGGCACGGGGCGCGGCGCCGGCGCGCCAGACCAACAGGTGAGTGAGCAGCAAGTTCTCGACCAGCGCGCCGGCGAGCCGGTCGGCGGACAGGGCCTCGCGGGACGCGATGCCGGCGAGATGGGCGGCGAGCCCGACGTCGGTCCAGTAGAGCTTCGGCGCCTTGACCAGGCGCTTGGTGCGCGAGACGGAGTACGGTGGTAACCTGACGATCTGGTATGAAGTCTCCAGCAGGTCCAGGTAGCGGTGGGCGGTGGGCTGCGGCAGGCCGGCGTCGCGCCCCAAGTCGCTCTGGTTGAGCACCTGGCCCACGCGCAGGGCGGCGAGGCGCATCAGGCGCCGGAAGTCGGTGAGATTGCCGATGGCGGAGAGGTCGCGCAGATCGCGTTCGAGGTAGGTGCGAACGTAGCCGTCGAACCAGGCGGCGCGCTCGCCCGGGTCGCGGGCGAGCACGGACGCGGGATAGCCGCCGATCAGGAGCCGGTCGAACGCGGCGTTGCCGGCGGGCCGGGGGTCGGTCGGCGGCACCAGGGCCCGCGCGGCGCGCGCGTCGGGGGCGGCGAGCCAGTCACTCCACGGCCCGGGGTCCGCGTGGCCGCCCTTCTCCGCCTCCGTCATCGGCCAGAGGTCGAGGTAGACGGCGCGGCCGGCGAGGCTCTCGGAGACCCGTCGCATCATCAGCAGATTCGCCGAGCCGGTGAGCAGGAACCGGCCGGGCGTGCGCTTGCGGTCCACCGCCCGCTTGACCGCGAGCAGCAGGCTCGGCGCGCGCTGGACTTCGTCGAGGGTCAGCCGCGGCGCGTCTTCGAGCAGCGCGTCGGGCGCGGCCTGGGCGCGTTCGAGCACGTCCAGGTCGTCAAGGGTGCGGAACGCGCGGCCGGCGCCCACCGTCGGCATGGTGACCAAGGTGGTCTTGCCGGTCTGGCGGGCGCCGCTGAGCACGACCACCGGGAAGCGATCGAGCGCGGTCAGGAGCGGTCGCGCCAGGATGCGCGGGCGCAGCTCTGACAGACTATTCATGCGGTGAATGATATTCATTCACCGCATGAATTGCCAAGGAAATCGCGTGGGAGGGTGTGGGGGGGGG
>JACRIP010000400.1 GCA_016220045.1 Planctomycetota bacterium | reverse complement strand
GCGCCCGACCGCGATCCGGCGCCAGCACACCCTCGCGCTGGACCTGGCGCCCCTACCCGCCTCCGTGCGCGCCGACGCGAGCAAATTCCGCCAGATCTTCCACAACCTGCTGTCCAACGCCGTGAAGTTCACCCCGCCCGGCGGCACCATCACCGTGGCCGCGGGTGCGCTCGCCTTGCCGAGCGCGCGCTACCCGGAGCTGGTCCTGCGCGCCGGCGTCGAGGGGTTCGTGGAATTCTCGGTCGCGGACACCGGAATCGGTATTTCACCTGAAGCGCAAACGAAGATCTTCGAACCCTTCCACCAACTCGACTCGGCCCTGTCGCGGCAGTTCGAGGGCACGGGCTTGGGCCTGGCGCTGACCCGGCGGCTGGTGGAGATGCTGGGGGGAAGGATGCACCTGGAGAGCGCCCCGGGCAAGGGGAGCACCTTTTTCGTCGTGCTACCCTACGCGGCGACGACGGCGGACTGAAGGCCGGCGGCCCCGCGGGGCCCCCTGAGGAATGCGAGGAAGCGATGACGAGTCCGGATCCGGGCGGGACGGAGAATCCACGCCCGCACATCCTGGTCATTGAGGACAATCAACTGAACCGGGATCTTTTACTGGACGTGCTGCTGATCCACGGGTATGAAGTGGAGGGCGTGCGTTCGGTGGCCGAGGCGGAGGCCGCCATGGCGCGGCGGCTGCCGGACCTGATCGTGACCGACATTCATCTGGGGCGCGAGAACGGCCTGGACCTGCTGCGCGGCCTCAAGACGCAGCCGGCGGCGACGCGACCGCTCGCCATCGTCGTCTCCGCCTCCGCGCTGCGCGGGGAGCGCGACCAGGCGATGGCCGCGGGTGCGGCGCTCTACCTCGCCAAGCCGATCGACGTGCGCGAGTTTCCTCACCAGGTCGCCCGGCTGCTCGCGACGCGCAAGGGCGGCGCGGCCGGGGCGACGCCGCAGTCTCCGTGAAATTGGGAGTGAATTACGATGTCAGGGTCTGAGCATGGGGCCGGGCGGAGCGCCCCTGGGCCCGCCGCCGGGGGCGGCGGCGCCGGGGGCCCCGCCGCCCCTCCACGCCCGCCGGCGGACATCCTGGTGGTGGACGACGACCGCACGAATACGCTGCTCCTCGCCGATCTGCTGAGCGTTGCGGGGCACACGGCGCGCGTGGCCAATTCGGGGGCCCAGGCGCTGGCCCTGGCGGCGGAGCAGACGCCGGATCTCGTCCTGCTCGACATCATGATGCCGGGCATGGACGGGTACCAGGTCTGCCGCAAGCTGCGCGCCGAGGCGGCGACCCGCCTCGTGCCCGTGGTCATGGTCACCGCCCTGCGCGAAACCGACGACCGCATCGCCGGCATCGACGCGGGCGCCGACGACTTCATCTCCAAGCCCTTCAACCGCCACGAGCTTCTCGCCCGGGTACACTCCCTACTTCGCATCCGGCGTCTGCACGGCGAACTCGAACGCGCCCTCGCCGGGCAGAAGCGGCTCAGCCAGATGAAGGACCAGCTCACGCACCTGATCATCCACGACCTGCGCAACCCGCTCTCCGGCATCATGGGAAATCTCGACCTGCTCAGCCTCAAGAAGGACAACCTGACGGAGAAGCAGGCGCGGTTCATCGAAGAAGGGCGGCGCAGCTCGAAGGAGCTCTTGAAGCTGATTGCCGCGCTGCTCGACGTGACGAAGATGGAAGAGGGGAAGCTGGAGCTGAAGCGGGAAGCGACGGACCTGACCGCCCTGGCGCGCGAGGCGGTGGCGGCCTTTGCGGGGGTGGTGGAGCGCGACCGGAAGACGCTGGTCGTGGCGGCGCCGGCGGAGCCGGTGACGGCGCTGGTGGACCGCAACCTGATCCTGCGGGTGATCGAGAATCTGCTGACGAACGCGCTCAAGTACACGACGGCGGGCGGGAAGATCGTCGCGCGCGTGGAGGGGCCGGCGGCGCCGGGAGGGGCGGCGCGGTGCGGCGTGGAGGACGACGGGGAGGGGATCCCCGTAGAAGTGCAGAACCGGCTCTTCACCTGGTTCGGCCAGGTCGAGGCGCGAGCGGAGCGGGCGCGGGCGGGCGCCGGGCTCGGGCTGTCCTTCTGCAAGCTGGCGGCCGAGGCCCACGGCGGCCGCATCTGGGTCGAGAGCGCGGCCGGCACGGGCAGCAAGTTCATCTTCGAGCTGCCGACGAACGCCGTTTAACGGCGTTTAACGGCGTTTGACGGCGTTCAACGGCGTTTAACGGCGTTCAACGGTTTAACGGCATTTGATGGCGAGTCGAGACGCGGCCGGCGGTGACAGGATTCAGCAAGCCGTGCCCAGGGTGTTCCCTGAGTCCAAACTCCTTCCGCTCACGTCACCTGTCCCTGAACGTCGTTAAACGCCGTTAAACGTCGTTGAACGCCGTTGAACGCCGTTACCCGCCGAACGCCGCGCGGAACCCGCCCTCGAGATCCGCGATCAGGTCGTCCACGTCCTCGATGCCGACCGAGAGCCGGATCAGCCCGTCGCTCAAGCCCGCCTTCATCCGCTCCTCCCGCGGAATGC
This sequence comes from Planctomycetota bacterium, assembly GCA_016220045.1. GTDB lineage: Bacteria > Planctomycetota > MHYJ01 > WSZJ01 > JACPWG01 > JACRIP01. The sequence goes on along the minus strand of JACRIP010000400.1, from coordinate 9,484 downwards.
TGGCGTGCGTCATCGACGCCGGATGCTCCAGCAGCGACTCCACCCCGCCCAGGCTCTCCGCCAGCGCGAAGAGCTTCGTCGCGCACACGAAGCGCACCGATTGCTCGAGCGTGCCCTTCACCTCCAGCGAGATCATCCCGCCGCCCGCGCGCATCTGGCGCTTCACGATCTCGTGCCCCGGATGGCTTGCCAGGCCGGGGTAGTTCACGTGCGCCACGCGCGGATGCTCCGCCAGCCAGCCGGCGATGCGCGCGGCATTCGCGCAGTGCCGTTCCATGCGCACGCCCAGGGTCTTGGTGCCGCGCAGCACGAGCCAGCAGTCCTGCGGCCCGGGCACGCCGCCGACCGCGTTCTGGAAGAAGTGCAGGCGCTGCGCCGTCTCCTCGTCGTTGAGCAGGATCGCGCCGCCGACGACGTCCGAGTGTCCGCCGAGGTACTTGGTCGTGCTGTGGACCACGAAATCGGCGCCCAGGGCGAGCGGGGTCTGCAGGTAGGGCGTGGCAAACGTGTTGTCCACGACCACGCGTGCGCCGCGCGCGCGGGCGAGGCGCGCCGCCGCCGCGATGTCCGTGACGCGCAACAGCGGATTCGAGGGCGTCTCCAGCCACAAGAGGCGGGTGTTCGGGCGGAAGGCCTGCTCCAGCGCCTCCGGACGCGTGCTGTCCACGAAGGTGAACTCGATACCGTATCGGGCGTATACCTTGGTGAAGAGGCGGTAGGTGCCGCCGTAGAGATCGTTGCCGGCGACGACGTGGTCGCCCTGCTGGAGCAGGTTCATGACCGTGTTGGCGGCGGCGCACCCTGAGGAGAAGGCGACGCCGAAGCGGGCGTCCTCGAGGGCGGCGAGGTTGGCTTCGAGCGCCGTGCGCGTGGGGTTGGCGGTACGCGAGTAGTCGTACCCCTTGTGCTTGCCCGGGGCCTCCTGCACGTAGGTGGAGGTCTGGTAGATCGGCGTCATGATGGCGCCGGTGGTGGGGTCGGGGGCCTGGCCGGCGTGGACGGCGCGAGTATTGAAGCGCATGCGGGGCTCCGAAGGGAAAACGGGGTTCCGGGGCGGGGCGCGGCGGGGGGGGGCTCAGGGTGCATGCCCGGACCTGCATCCCGACCGTACCGCCCGCACGCATCGGCGACTTGGCCTCCGTCGTACTCGTATCTCGTACTCGTACTCGAATGCCCTGGGCGTACGAGTACGAGTATGAGATACGAGCACGACGAAGCCAGTGGCTTCGCTGAGTATGGCCGGTTCGGTCGAGAGGCACGCACGGACATGCACCCCGACCGGGGGCTCAGGTGGAACGGATGCCGGTCGTGGAGGTATTGTACAGGGTATGCCTGGCGCCGCCCGGCACGATCGACTCGACGTGTCCGTCGGCGAAGAGCCCGTTCCAATCGTCGTTCGGGAATCCTGGCGTCCCGGCGGTGCCGCCGTGATTCGGGAAGTTTGGCAGGTTGCCGTTGACGATATCGCCGGCGATCGGAACGTCCGCGCGCACGGACTCGCTCAGGACGCGGTTCGGGTAGATCGCCGAGCCCACGGGGGGGCCGAATCCGGCGGGCCAATTCCCCATGAGCGACGGGGCGGTGTACTCGAGCGCGGAGGTCGTGGGCTGGGTGCCGGTGACGCGGCAAACGAATACGGCATCGTCGCCCGGGCGCTGCATGACCGCGTCGGTCTGGCTGGGAACGCGATAGACCCACGCCCAGAAGATGTTGTTCGGGTTTCCGGGGACGATCGGCGCGCCGCTGCCGATGCCGCCGGGCGGAATGCCGGTGATCGGGTATTCGTCGTTCGAGCCGTAGCGGCTCGTGTAGACGATCAGGTTGGTGCCGAGCTGCTTCAGGTTGTTCTTGCAGTCCACCTTCTTGCTCTGCTTGCGCGCCGCCGCGAGCGCAGGCAGCAGCATGGCGGCGAGCACGCCGATGATGGCGATGACCACGAGGAGTTCGATGAGCGTGAAACCCGGGTGCTGAATCCGACGCATGCTCCGCCCATCCAAAAGGGGAAACCCGGCAGCGCCCCGCCCCCCCCCCGGAGCGGACCCTGTCGGCCGGGCATCAATCCTCCGCGAGGGTACGCGTGATCGTGTGCAAGAGATCGTACTTGGTCAGGATTTCCAGCCGCTCGTTGCCCAGGTCCACGAGCACCGCGGGCGCGCCGCGCGTGAGCAGGGTGGATACCTCATGAATCGAGGCCTCCTTCTTGACCACCGGCAGGGCCGCCTCCATGACCTCGCGGACGTGCACGCTGGCCAGGTCCTTGCCGTCCATCAGGAGATCGATCATCCGGTCGTCGTGCAGCGAGCCGATCTGGCGGCCGTTTTCCATGACCGGAATCTGCGAGATCTCCATCTGCTTCATCTTGGTCAGCGCCTCGAGCACGCTCATGCCGGGCGCGGCGAAGACCATGCGGTAGATGGTGCCGGCCTTCTGCCGGACGGCCTCCTCGGCGGTGAGCTGGACCGGCGAGTCGAGGAACTGGTTGTCGCGCATCCACTCGTCGTTGTAGACCTTGCTGAGCGCGCGCGTGCCGGTGTCGGGCAGCAGGACGACGAGGGTCTGCCCCGCCGACATCTTGCGCGCCGTGCGCAGGGCGGCCCAGAGCGCGGTGCCGGCCGAACCGCCGGCGAAGAGCCCTTCCTCGCGCACCAGCCGGCGCGCGGTGACGAAGGAGTCGCGGTCGGTCACCTGGATGACGTCGTCGAGGACCTTGAAATCCATGGTGGTCGGGAAGATGTCCTCGCCGATCCCCTCGACCTTGTAGGTGTGCGCCTCGACGACCTTGCCGGTATGGAAGAAATCGTAGTAGAGGGAGCCGACGGGATCGGCGCCGACGATCCGCACCGTGGGCTTCTTCTCCTTCAGGTATTTCCCGATGCCGGAGATGGTGCCGCCGGTGCCCATGCCGGCGACGAAGGCGTCGATCTTGCCCTCGGTCTGCTCCCAGATTTCCGGGCCGGTGCTCTCGTAGTGGGTGCGGGGGTTGTTGGGGTTGGCGTACTGATTCGGGTAGAAGGAGTTGGGAATCTCCTGCGCGAGCTTCTTCGCCACCGAGTAGTAGGAACGGGGGTCTTCGGGCGCGACCGCGGTCGGGCAGACGATGACTTCGGCGCCGAAGGCCTTGAGCAGGTCGACCTTCTCCCGGCTCTGCTTGTCGGTGATGGTGCAGATGAGCTTGTAGCCGCGGATGGCGGCGGCGATGGCGAGTCCGATCCCGGTATTGCCTGAGGTGCCCTCGATGAGCGTGCCGCCGGGCTTGAGTTGTCCCGATTTCTCGGCGGCCTCGATCATGGTGATGCCGATGCGGTCCTTGACGCTGCCGCCGGGATTGAAGAACTCGCACTTGGCGAGCACGGTCGGCGCCACGTCCTTGCAGATCCGGTTCAGCTTGATGAGGGGGGTGCGGCCGACGGTCTGGAGGACGGACTCGTAATACATGCACTCGGCTCCGCACGAGAGGGGGGGAATAGGCTCCAAGCGGTTCGAGTATAGCCCCGGCGGGCGGAGGTGTCAATCTGCCGGGAAAATTGGGGTGCATGTCCGTACCTGCCTACGTACGAGCCGGACTGGCCGCACTTCTCGAAGGCGTGGCCTGCGTCGTCCTCGTACTCGTACTCGTACTCGTACTCGAATGCCCAGTGCGTTCGAGTACGAGTACGAGTACGAGTAAGAGCTACGACCCGCGCCCTATCATGCCACGAGGGTGCACCGCTTGCGGCAGCTCGGTACGCTGTGTCATCCGGTCGACGATGAGGGGGAGACGCGCGTCCCGCAATCCCGGACATGCACCCGGTCAATCTGCCGGGAAAATTGGTGGCGCCTCCCTCCCCAGCATGCTATTCTTCGCGCCTCTTTTCCCGGAGCAAACCTCGCCCCCGCCCCCGAAATCCCTGCGTGTCACCCGACCCGCCGCCGCTCGCTGGAGGCTGCCCGATGCCCCGCCCGTTCCGCGCGTTTGCCTGCGCGCTCCTCCTCGCGCTCGTGACCGCGCGCGCCGTCGCCCGGGCCGATGTCCAGGTCCTCGACGTGCGCAACAAGTCCTACGCCGCGCGCACCGTTGCCCTCGACGCGGAGGGCCGGCTGGCGCTCACCCTGGTCGACGGCAGCGCCGTCCGCATCCCCTGCGACGAGGTCGCCGAAATCGCCTTTCCCCGCACCCCCGGCTCGCGCAAGCCGGCGCAGCTCGCCGCGATCCTGACCAATCGCGACCTGCTGTCCGGGGATCTGGCCGCGGGCACGAAGTCCTCGGTGACGCTCAAGAGCCCGGACCTCGGGCTGCTGGAGGTCCGCTTCGAGCAGCTCGCGCAGCTCACCTTCACCGGCACGCGCACGGCCGGCAACCCGCCGGAGCCGCACGCCGACGAGGACTGCCTCTGGCGGGCGAGCGGCGATACCGACGTCGGCGTGCTGGCCGCCATCGATACCGAGGGCGTGCGCTTCCAGTCCTCCCTCTTCAAGAAGGAGGTCCTCCTGCCGCTCTCCGAGGTGGCGGCCATCTATTTCTCGCAGCTTGCCCCGGCCCCGGCGGAGCCCGACTCGCCGCTGGCCATCGTCGAATGCGCCCGCGGGTCGCGCATCACCGGGAAGCTCACCGCGCTCCGCGAGACCGGCGCGACCCTGGAGACGCTCTACGGGAATTTACTGAACATCCCGCTGGGCGCGATCGCCTCGATCTTCTTCAAGAACGGACGCTGCGTGTACCTGTCGGACCTCGAGCCGGCGCGGGTGGTCGAGCACGACTACCACGGGCTGCCGGGGCCGGACGGCGCCGCCGACGGCAGCCTGTTCCACTACGTGCGCGACGGCGGGATCTACGACCCGCTGCGACACCCGGCGATCAAGGGCAAGGAGTACCGCAAGGGCCTGACGACCCACGCCTACTGCGACCTGACCTACGCCCTGGACGGAAAGTTCAAGCGCTTCCTCGCCACCGTGGCCTTCGAGGACCAGGCCGCGTCGGCGGACACCGCTCCCAGCCCGCTCATCTTCCGCGTCCTCGTGGACGGCAAGGCGGTATTCACCAGCGACGTGGTGCGCTGGGAGACGCCGCCGCTCGAGATCGACCTGCCGCTCGGCGGCGCCCGGGACTTGCGCCTGGTGTGCGATTTCGGATCGTCCTTCGACGTCGGCGTGCGTTCGCACGGCGCCTGGGCAGGCGCCCGCCTGATACGGTAACTGCCGGAGCCTTGCATGACCTCGTTCACCGCAACCCGCGGCCGCGGCCGCCGGATCCTCCCCGCCCTCCTCCTCGCTTCCCTGGTCGTCGCCCCGGCCTTCCTCGGCCTCCGGCCGCTCGCGCCGGGCGGAGCAGGCGACCCGCGCGGCGCATGCGGACCGGCCGCCGCCTGGGCCGAGACGCCGCTCCCGACGGACGACGAGGCGCAGGTGGCCGAGGGGCGCGGCGAACTCCTCCGCGCGCTCGATTTCTACACGAGGTACCTGAAGCGGCTGGCCGAGGCCGGCGCGCCGGCCGATCCGGCCGAGGCCGCGCGGCGCGAGGCGCTGGCGGAGACCTACCTCCATCGCTACTCCGGGCTCGCGATCAGCGCGGACCGGCCGGCCGAGGGCGCCGCCTTTCTCGCCGCGCTCGCCCCCGCCTCCTTCTCTCCGGTATTCCATGGATGGCGCGGCTGGTACCTCGGTTCGCTGCAGATGCGCCTCGGGCAGATCGCCGCCGCGGAGGCCAGCTACGGCGCGCTCGGGTTCCTGCGCGAGTGGCGCGTGATCGGCCCCTTCTCGAACGAGGGCGGCCGCGCCGCGCGCGAAGCCTATCCGCCGGAGCGCGAGATCCGCCTCGACGCCGAGTACGAGGGCGTCCGGCGGCCGGTCGCCTGGCGCCCGCTGCCGGTGGGCGCGCCGACCGGGATCGTGGACCTCTCGGCCCTGCTGCGCCCGGCGCAGGACGTCGCGGCCTATGCGGTCACCTGGATCCGTTCCGACGCGGACCGGCCGGCCGCCCTGCGGCTCGCGGTCGGCGAAGGCGTGTGCGTCTGGCTGAACGGCGTGCAGGTGCTCGCCCACGACCATCAGCGCGAGACCGTCTTCGACCAGGACGTGGTCGGGCTGGCGCTGCGGAAGGGCGAGAATTGCCTGCTGCTCAAGCTGCTGCAGACCAAGGGGTCGTGGACCTTTCGCGCGCGCCTGACCGACGTCGAGGGCCGCACGCTCACCGGCGTCGAGAGCTCCGCGGATGCGCCGCCCGCCGCCACGCCGCCCGTCGATCCCCCCGCGTCCCCCTCCCCCGCCGCGCCCGCCACGCCGCCGGTCGAACCCCCATCGTCCCCCTCCCCCGCCGCAGCGGGGGAGGGCCGGGGAGAGGGCAGGTCCGAACCACCCATGCCTCCCGCCCCCCCCGCCCCCCCCGCCCCCCCCGCAGCCCCCATCCCCCCCGCCGCCCCCGCCGCCCCCGCCGCCCCCGCAGCGCGCGCGCCCTCGCGCGGCGCCTTCGACTACTTCGCCGCGCTCCAGTCCGCCGCGCGCGCCGGCGCCGGCGACCTGGCGAATCTCGCCTTTCTCCACGGCGCGCTCCAGGTCGAGGACCGCGACCGCCGGGCGCCGATGCGCGCGTGGCGCGACGCCGCCGCCGCCCGCCCCGAGTTCGCGCCCTACCGCTTCGCCTACGCCCTCGCCTGCTCGGAGAGCGCCGGCATGAGCGCGGACAAGGAGGAGAACCAGTACCGCCTGAATTTGGAAGCGACGCTCGAAAAGGACGCGGCGCATCCCGGGGCGCTCCTGTGCCTCTCGCGCTACTACGCGGAATCCCTGAGCAACTACGACAAGGCGTGGGGGTTCCTGACGCGGGCGAAGGCGGCGGCGCCCGAGCTGCCGGAAGTCCGGGAGCTGGAGGTGCGGCTGCTCGCCATGCGCGGCCGTGCGGCCGAGGCCGAGGCGGCGGCGCGCGCGCTGGTCGCGCATCCCGAGGGCAGTCGTGTGCTCCTGCTCAAGGCGGCGGACCGGACGCTTTCCGACCACGCCGTGGCGCCCGCGCTCGCGCTCTACGAGGCGGCCCTCGCCCTCGACTCCATGAACGACCGTGCGCGCTCGGGCCGGGTGGAGTGCCTGCTCCGCCTCGGCCGGTTCGAGGACGCGCTCGCCGAAGAGCAGCGCATCCTGACGGTGAATCCCTGGGCGATCGGCGCCCACTTGCGCGCCGCCCGCATGCTCGAGGCGGCGGATCGCCTGCCGGACTCGGTCGAGGCCTATCGCCGCGTTCTCGTCTTCTGCCCCGAGGAGGACGGCGTGCTCGCCGCCCTGGCCGCGCTCCGCCACCTCCAGGGCGAGACCGTCGAGGCCAAGGAGCTGTGGAACCGCGCGCTCGCGCTCAATCCGCGCAATCTCTCGGTCAAGCGCTACCTCGAATTCCTCGACCAGGCCGAAACCCCCTTCGAGACGCCCTACCGCGAAGACCTGAGCGTGTGGCTGCCCGAGGCGCAGAAGGCGGCCGACCCGAAGGTCGCGGCGATCTACACCCTGCACACCCGGGTGGTGCGCGTGAACAAGGACGGCACCAGTTCGGAGTACCAGCACCAGATCTGGACGATCACGAACGAGAAGGGCGTTTCCGACTTCGATACCGTTTCGCTGCGCGTGGACCCGTCGGAGGAGAAGCTCCGCGTGCTCAACGCCTGCGTGGTCCATCCGGACGGCACGCGCGACGAAGCGCGCGTGAACGGCGGCATGGGCGGCTCGGTCATCGACCTGCCGCCGCTCTCGGTCGGCGACGTGGTCCAGCTCGAGTACCGGCGCGAGGCCCTGCGCCGCGGCTTCTTCGGGGACTACTTCGGCGACCGCGCCGTCTTCGGCTCCGCGCATACCGTCAAGGTCATGCGCTACACGCTGCTCACCCCCAAGGACCGGCCGATCTACATCCACCGCCGCAACTGCGACCAGGAACCGGCCGTCGCCGACGCCGAGGAGGGCAAGTACGTCAGCCGCACCTGGGAATTCCGCGACCTGCCGCGCGTCGAAGTCGAGCCCGGCATGCCCGCCCTCTTCGAGCTCCGGCCTACGCTCTACATCACCACCTACAAGGACTGGCACGAATTCTCCGCCTGGTATTCCGACCTGATCAAGAAACAGTCGGAGCCCGACGAGGCGATTCGCGCCAAGGTCAAGGAACTGACGGCCGGCCTCGCCACTCCCGAGGAGAAGATCCGCGCCATCTACAACTACGTGGTCACCGAGATCCGGTACAACGCGTGGGAGTTCGGCATTCACGGGTACAAACCCTACAAGGTCGCGCAGATCTTCGCCCGCAAGTTCGGCGACTGCAAGGACAAGGCGATGCTGATCAACGTGATGGCGCGCGAGGTCGGCATCGAGGGGTGGCCGGTCCTGATCCACGCCGAGGAGGAGCGCTCCCTGGAAGACCTGAGCGCGCCGATGGTCGAGCACTTCAACCACTGCATCGCCTACGTCAAGATCGGCGACCGCGAGCTCTTCCTCGACGGCACCGCGAGCTTCCACAACATGGACTCGCTCCCGGAGATGGACCTGGGCGCGACGGTGCTGGTGGTGGACGACAAGGGCGGCCGTCTGGCGCAGATCCCGGTCGCGCCGCCGGCGGAAAACCAGCGCGAAGAGGAAGCGGTGGTCGCGCTCGATCCGAGCGGCGCCGGCCGGCTGCGCACGAAGGTCGAGGTCAAGGGCCCGCGCGCGGTCACGGTGCGCTACCAGTATTCGGTCCCGGAACGCCGCAAGGTCCAGTTCGAGCGCGCGCTGGGCGGCCTGTTCGCGGGCGCGCAGGTGGAGTCGTTCAAGTCCTCGGCCCTCGGCAATCTCGACGAGCCGGTCTGGTACGCCTACACGGCACTCCTGCCGAACGTCGCCCAGCGGCGCGGCGACGAGTGGACGATCCGGCCGGCGCTTTTCCCCTCGCGCCTCTCCGCAACTTGCGCCAAGTCCGAGCGCACCTCGGACCTCCTGCTCGGCGCGCCCTGGCGCGACGTCCAACGTCTCACCTTCGCGCTGCCCGACGGCCTGGTCGTCAGGTCGCTCCCCGAGCCCGTCGATCTGGCCACGCCGTTCGGCAAGTTTGCGGCGCGGGTCGAGTACGATGCGGCCGCGCGCAAGCTCACCTATTCCAAGACGGCCGAGATCCAGGCCACCCGCGTCACGGTCCAGCAGTACCCGAGCTATCGCGAGTTCTGCAACGCCGCGGACTTCTTCGAGTCCCGCGAAGTGGTGCTGGAGCGCGCCGAGAAGTGACGGTGGCCGGTGGACGGTGGCCGGTGGTCGGTGGTCGGTGGTCGGTGGCCGGTGGTCGGTGGTCGGTGGACGGTGGACGGTGGACGGTGGACGGTGGACGGTGGACAGTGGTCGGTGGACAGTGGACGGTGGACAGTGGATGGTGAACGGTGGGCGGTAGCATCGGAGCCGCTCGGAACTCCTGTGGTGCAGGCGTCCTCGCCTGCGCCGCGAGGTCGCCGAGGAAAGAGCCGCGACATCTGCGGCGGATCCCGCAGGCCACCGTTCACTGGCCACCGTC
>JACRIP010000404.1 GCA_016220045.1 Planctomycetota bacterium | reverse complement strand
CGCCGGCGGCGACTGCGCCGCGAGCAGGCGCCCCAGCCCGTCCAGGCGTTCGCCCACCAGCGCCACCCGGCCCGCCAGCCCGGCGCGCAGCCGCTCGGCCAGGTCGTCGAGTCGCTGGCCCGCCTGCTCGATGCGGTCGAGCGGATGGCGCAGGGCATAGCTCGCGCCCAGCGTTTCCAGGCGGCCGCGCAGCGCCGCGCGCCGCTCGCCCCACGCGCCGTCCAGCCGGCGGCGCCGCTCCCCGAGGTCGTCCAGCAGGTCGGCCTTGCGCGGACAGACGCGCTCCGCCGCTTCGGTCGGCGTCAGCGCGCGCACGTCCGCGACCAGATCCGCGATCGTGACGTCGATCTCGTGCCCGACCGCGGAAACCACCGGAATCCGCGAGCCCGCGATCGCGCGCGCGACGATCTCCTCGTTGAACGCCCACAGGTCCTCGGCGCTGCCGCCCCCCCGCCCGACGATCAACACGTCGATGTCGGCCACGCCGTTCAGAAGGCGGATGCCCGCCGCGACCTCCGCCGCCGCTCCGACCCCCTGCACGCGCGCCGGGGCCAAGAGCACGGCCACTTCGCGAAAGCGCCGGTCCAGCACGTTCAGGATGTCGCGCAGCGCGGCGCCCGCCGGCGAGGTCACCAGGCCGATGCGCCGCGGCAGGAGCGGAATCGGACGTTTGCGCCGCGGGTCGAAGAGCCCCTCCTTCTCCAGCTTCTCCTTGAGCTGCTCGAAGGCGAGCTGCAGCGCGCCCTTGCCTTTCGGCTCGACCGACTCGACCTTGATCTGGTACTTGCCCTGGGGCTCGTAGACGGTGATCGGACCGCAACAGACGACCTCGATCCCCTCCCGGAGCTGAAAGCGCAGCCGCTGGCCGATGCCGGCGAACAGGACGGCGGCGATCTGGGCGTCGGCGTCCTTTAGGGTAAAATACTGATGTCCGGAAGGCTGGCGGCGCAGGTTGGAGACTTCGCCCGCGACCCAGACGCGGCCGCAGGCGGCTTCGAGGGTGGTCTTGATGCGGCGGGTGAGCTCGCCGACGGTGAGGATGCGGCGGTCGCTTGCGGCGGCGCCGCCGCTGCCGGGCGCGGGCGCCGGGGGGAAGGGGCTGGGCATGGCGAAGACGCCTCGACCAGAGGGCGACTCAGCGGGCGGGCGCGGCGGCGCGAGCGGGCGCCGCCGGGGCCGCCGGCAGGCCGTTGACCAGGCACTCCGTCTGGGTGATCACGACCCGCTGAATGTCTACGGCGAGTCCGGTATTCGTCTCGATGGTCGCCATCGCGCCGCACAGCCGCACGTCGTCGGTGGCGACGTCGAAGGGACAGGGCATCTGGGTGACGAAGGCGGAGAGCACGCGGTCGGCGCGGCGGCCGATGACGCCGGCGTGCGGCCCGCACATGCCGAGGTCGGTGATGTAGGCGGTGCCCTTCGGCAGGACGCGCTCGTCCGCGGTCTGGACGTGGGTGTGCGTGCCGAAGAGGAAGGAGACGTCGCCGTCGAGAAACCAGCCCATGGCGATCTTCTCGGAGGTGACCTCGGCGTGCAGGTCGACGAGGATGACCTTGGTCTCGGCGCGCAGGCGCGCGACCGCCGAGCGCACGGCGTGCCAGGGCGAGTCGGCGGGCGGCATCATGAAGACGCGGCCGCTGGCATTGATGACGCCGACCTTGACGCCCTCGGGTGTTTCGTAGAGACCGTACCCTTTGCCGGCGGCCTCGGGGGCGTAGTTGATCGGCCGCAGCAGGCGGTTGTCCCGGTCCATGATCGGGCAGATTTCGCGGTGCTTGAAGATGTGATCGCCGCTGGTGAGGACGTTGGCCCCCGCCTCGAGCAGCTCCTTCATGCACTCCGGGGTGACGCCCGAGCCGCCCGCGGAGTTCTCGGCGTTGACCACGCAGAAGCGGACCTGCTGTTCCCGCAGGAAGCCGCGGAGGCGGTCCTGGATCAGCTTGCGGCCGGGCTTCCCGACCACATCGCCGAGCGCGAGCACCCGGAAGCGCATCGATCGATCAGCCTCGGAAGGAACGAGGACCTGCGCGCCTCGGCGCGCTCCGTCGAACCGGAGTTTGGGCGTTTTGGCGTTTGGCGGTTTGGGAATCTTGGGGCAGAGCCGTCCGCTGCTAGGTGCTGCCATCACCGTAGCTCAGCCGACCTACCCTGTTTTCCAAACTCCTAAACTTCCAAACCGCCAAACCCCGCACGGCCACCCAGGCGGGCGGCCCGGCCGTCTCACGCCCGCCCCCAATGCTTGCCCGGGCCATGGTTCCCGTTACCGCGCGTATTCTACCACGCGCATCTCGCGAATGACCGTGACCTTGATCTCGCCGGGGTAGTTCAGCTCGGCTTCGATGTCGTTCGCGATGTCGCGCGCCAGCACGAGCGCGCCCTTGTCGTCGATCTTCTGCGAGTTCACCAGCACGCGGATCTCGCGTCCCGCCTGGATCGCGAAGGTGCACTCGACGCCCGGGTAGGAATTCGCGATCGCCTCGAGGCGCTCCATGCGCTTGATGTACTTCTCGAGGGTCTCCATGCGCGCGCCCGGGCGCGAGGCGGAGATCGCGTCGGCAGCCGCGGTGATGACCGTATACGGGAACTCGGGGTTCATGTCGCCGTGGTGGCCGCCGGCGGCGTCGACGACCTCGGGTCGCTCGTCGAAACGCTTGAGCAGCTCGGCGCCGATCGCGGGGTGGGAGCCTTCCATTTCCTGGTCGACGGCCTTGCCGATGTCGTGGAGCAGGCCGCAACGCTTGGCGAGCTTGGCGTCGAGCTTGACCTCGGCGGCGATCGCCGAGGACAGCCACGCGACCTCCATGCTGTGCTGGAGGACGTTCTGGCCGTAGCTGGTGCGGTAGCGCAGGCGGCCGAGCAGGGTGATGACCTTGGGGTGGAGGCCGTGGATGTCGAGGTCGTAGCAGGCCTGCTTGCCGGTCTGCTGGATGTGCTCCTCCATCTCCTTCTTCGAGTGCTCGACCAGCTCCTCGATGCGCGTCGGATGGATGCGGCCGTCGTGGATCAGCTTCTCCATGGCGCGCCGGGCCATCTCGCGACGCACGCTGTCGAAGCCGGAGACGACGATCACGCCGGGCGTGTCGTCGACGATCACGTCGATGCCGGTCGCGCGCTCGAAGGCGCGGATATTGCGCCCCTCGCGGCCGATGATGCGGCCCTTCATTTCCTCGTTCGGCAGGTCCACGGTCGAGACCACGGTGTCCGCGGTATGGGCGGCGGCGATGCGCTGGATGGCGATGGTGACGGTCTCGCGCGCCTCGGACTCGGTCACTTCCTTGACCTTGTCCTTGTGCTTGTTGATCATCGAGGAGATTTCGGTCTGGAGCTCGGTCTCGATGCGCGAGAGGACCTGGCGGGTGGCCTCTTCGCGGGACAGGCCGGCGATCTCGTGGAGTTGCTTGCGCGCATTCTCGATCAGGTTCTGCAGTTCCACGCCCTTCTCGTCGAGCATCTTCTGTTTCTGCTCGTTGAGGCGTTCGCGCTGCTCGAGCTCGCGCTCCTTCTTGGCGGACGCTTCGGTCTTGCGATCGATCAGGTCCTCGCGCTTGTCGAGTTTGCGCTCGACCTGCTTGAGTTCGTCGCGGGTCTCAGAGGTGACTTTCTCGAAGGCTTCCTTCTGCTTGAAGGCCTCTTCCCGGGCCTTCAAGTGGGCTTCCTTGATGATCTTTTCCTTCTCGTCGCGGGCGGAGTCGAGGGTGCGCTGGGCCTCGTCGAGTGCCTGGCGGATGCGGCTCTTGCCCCAGAGGAAGGCGGCGAGGCAGAGGACGGCGGCGACGAAAATGAGGGCCATCCCGCCGGCCTCCTGGGCCAGCAGGGAGAGCAGCGGTGCGGGGAGCGTGGTGGTCACGGAGACGTTTCCCCCAAAAGGCGCGGGCGCGGGGCCCGGCATGCAAGCGGGAGAGGGCCGCCGGAATCGGCGCGCAGCGCGGGCGGGGAGAGAGGAGGCGGGCGCGAGAACGCGGGCGGGAGGGGCTCGGGGGAATCCGGGAGGCCGTACGGGCGGGCAGGCGGCGCGGAGCCGGGGCGGGCGTGCCGCGCCGTTCCGCGGGAACGGCCGGAGCGCCCTACGTGTCGCGGCGCGCGCCGCGGGCCGGGGAATCCGTACCCGCAGGCATCCCGAAGATCGATGCATCCTCCGGTCCCGGCGCGGCCGGGTCGGCCGGAGGTGAAACTACCCGACCCGCTGTTCTCGTCGTCCGCCGCGACGCGCGCGGTTCCGGGACGACCTTCTATTCGAATCCTCGCCCCGTTGGTGGCGGCGCGCACAGAGCGCGGGCGACCGACGAGACTTGGCGTGGCAACGAGGGCACCGCGCGGACAATAAGAGTGTTGCGGGCGTTTGTCAAGGGGGGGGCGCAAGGGCCACGAAGGACCTCGAAGGGCCACGAAAAGACGACGGGAAAACGAAGGGCCACGAATCGAGACGCACGAAGGGCCACGAAGACGGGGGCCGGGACGGGCCGCGCGACGCGATTCGTGCCGCGCGCCGCGTCCCGGCCCCCTATTCGTGGTCCTTCGTGCTCTTCGCATTCGTGGCCCTTCGTGTTCCCGTCGTCCCTTCGTGGCCCTTTCGCCGGCCCCCTACTGCCCAAGCACCTCAATCGACTCGACCTCGATCACCCGCTGGTCCCAGCCGGGGGCCTCGACGATCTTGCCGCGCACGCCCACCATCTTGTCGAGGTAGTCGTTGAGGTCCAGCTTGTAGCTGCGCAAGTAGAAGAGGACCTTGCCCCCCTTTTTCAGCTTGTGCGTGCCCGGGCGGTTGATCACCTTGCCCATGCCGTCGAGCCAGCCCTGCCCGTCGAAGGGCGCCGGACGCGGCGGGCGCTCGGCCTCGGCGACCTTCGCGCGTTCCTCGGCCTCCGTG
>JACRIP010000403.1 GCA_016220045.1 Planctomycetota bacterium | reverse complement strand
GCCCGCGGCGGTCGCCGCCGCCCGCGCCGCGCTCGACGCCCACGTGCGCGCGGTCGTCCGCCGCCACTTCAGCCCCGACACCGGCACGCCCTTCTGGCTCGACTGGGCGCGCTCGGCCGGTTGGGACCCGGCGACCGCGGTCTCGGGCTGGGCCGATCTCGGGCGTTTCCCCAACTTCAACGACGAGTGGCTGCGCGACGAGCCGCTCGATCGCTGGGTGCCGCGCGCCTGCGCCGGCCGCCCGTTCTGCGTCTTCGAGACCGGTGGGACCACCGGCATGCCGAAGCAGCGGCCGAGCTGGGAGGACCACCGGCTCGACTACGCCGAGTTCTCGAAAACGCTCGACGACGCGGCCTTCCCGCGCGGCGCGGCGTGGCTCGCGCTCGGGCCGACCGGGCCGCGCCGCCTGCGCCTCGCGATCGAGCACCTCGCGCACTTGCGCGGCGGTGTCTGCTTCCAGGTCGACCTCGATCCCCGCTGGGTGGTCAAGCTCCTCGCCCGCCAGGAGTTCGAGCTCGCCAATCGCTACAAAGCGCACGTCATCGACCAGGCCGTCATCCTGCTTACCCACCGCAAGATCGAGTGCCTCTTCGCCACGCCGAAACTGCTCGAGGCCCTGGGCGAGCGGCTGTCGATCGCCGACGCCGGCGTGAAGGGCGTCTTCTGCGGCGGGACGTCGATGACGCCGCAGAACGTCCGCTTCCTGGTCGAGGAGGTGCTCGAAAACCGCGTCGCCTTCGTTCCGACCTACGGCAACACCCTGATGGGCTTGGCGTGCAGCCGGCCGCTCCTGCCCGCGGATCGCTGGAGCGTGACCTACCATGCGCCACAGCCGCGGGCCGTGCTGCGCGTCGTCGACCCGGCCGACACGGCGCGCACGGTGGAGTACGGCGCCGTGGGGCGGGTCGAGCTCACGACCCTGACGCCGGAGTTCTTCCTGCCGCGGTTCCTGGAGCGCGACGAGGCGGTGCGGCGCCCGCCCTGCGCGCTCTACCCCTGGGATGGGGTCGGCGACGTGCGGCCCTTCGGGCAGCTCGACCAGAAGGTCGTGGAGGGGGTGTACTGACCGCCCTGCCGGTTCCGGGACCGGCATGGATGCAAGAGGCCACCCTGGGGCGGGTGCATGTCCGCTGCTGCGGAACCAGAACGAAACCACAGAGACACAGAGGCACAGAGACGACGACGGGAACGAGGAGGAGACCGTTCCGCGCCAGGGAGCGTGGCGGCGAGACACGAGTCCCGGTGGTGACGGCGCGGCGCGGCCTCCTCCTCGTACCCGTCGTCTCTGTGTCTCTGTGCCTCTGTGGTTCAGTCGTGGTCGCGCAATACCGGACATGCACCCACCCCGGCCATTCCGTTTCGCGACAGCCTTTTCGGGCGCGACCCATGACCGACGCTTCCCCCCGCGTGCCCCACCTTCCGCTCCTCCGCCTCGGCGCGCCCTACGAGAGCCTGGACACCCACGAGGTGCGCGACCACGCGACCGGGACCGTGCTCGCGCTCGTGAGTCAGGCGAATGCCGGATTGATCCGCCGCGATCTCGCCCGCCTGCCCGCCGCGCGCGCCGCCCTCCGCGCGTTCGGCGCCGCCCGCCGCCTCGCCGCCTGCGCGCGCGCCGCCGAGCTCTTCCGCGACGCGACCCTGCCGCTGGACGCGAACGGACCCGGGCAATCCCCCGATGACTACGTGCGCGCGCTCTCCGCGACCAGCGGCCTCCCCCATACCCTCTGCCGCCGCAACGCTCTGAAACTGCACGATGCCCTCGCCGGCATGGAGGAAATCCTGCGCGGCCTCACCCGCGGACTCGACCTCGCCCTCCTCGATTCCGGCAGCGGCCGCCTGGGCGCGACCCCGCTCTCCTTCTTCCCGGTCACGGACGCGCTCGGCGTCGTGCTGCCGAGCAACTCGCCGGGCGTGAATTCCCTCTGGCTGCCCGCGCTCGCGCTCGGCATTCCCGTCCTGCTCAAGCCCGGGCGCGAGGAGCCCTGGACCCCGTGGCGCCTGGCCCAGGCCCTGCTCGCCGCAGGGTTTCCACCCGAGGCGATCGGCCTCTACCCCGCCGGCCACGACGGCGCCGAGGCGCTGCTCGGCGGCTGCGGGCGCGCCCTGCTCTTCGGCGACGAGAAGACGACCGCGCGCTACGCGGCCAACCCGGCGATCGAGATCCACGGACCCGGCCGCAGCAAGGTGCTCATCGGCGCCGACGAGATCGGCCGCTGGCCGGAGTATCTCGACCTCCTCACGGCCTCGGTGGCGGAGAACGGCGGCCGGAGCTGCGTGAACGCCTCGGCGATCGTGGTGCCGGCGCACGCCGACGAAATCGCCGATGCGCTCGCGCGCCGCCTCGCCGCGCTCCGCCCGCTCCCCGCCGACCACCCGCAGGCCGAGCTCGCCGCCTGCGCCGACCCGCGCGTCGCGGACGCCATCGAGGCCGCGATCGAAGCGGGCCTGCGCACGCCCGGCGCCGCGGACATCACGGCGCGCTATCGCCCCGGGCCGCGGCGCGTCACGGCGCACGGCGGGGCCTGGCTGCTGCCGACCGTCCTCCGCTGCGACACGCTCGCGCACCCGCTCGCCAACGTCGAGTACCCGTTCCCCTTCTGCTCGGTGGTCGAGCTGCCCGCGGCGCGGATGCTCGCGGAAATCGGCCCCTCGCTGGTGGTGACGGCGATTACCCGAGATCCCGGCTGCCGCGACGCGCTGCTCCGCGCGCCCGGCATCCAGCGGCTGAACCTGGGCCCGGTGCCCACCCCGCGCGTGCGCTGGGACCAGCCGCACGAAGGCAACCTCTTCGAGTTTCTCTTCCGCCGGCGCGCGCTCGCCGCAGCACCCGGCTGGGAAGGCGGCGGCGTGTCGGGTTCTGCGAGAGACTGACCGAACCACAGAGGCACAGAGACACAGAGACGAGGGGAACGAGGAGG
>JACRIP010000402.1 GCA_016220045.1 Planctomycetota bacterium | reverse complement strand
GCGCAGGTCGGGCTTTGCCGGCCGGGCGACATCGGCGCCGACGTCTGCCACCTGAACCTGCACAAGACCTTCTGCATTCCGCACGGCGGGGGCGGGCCGGGCGTCGGTCCGATCGGCGTACGCGCGCACCTGGCGCCCTTCCTGCCGAACCATCCGCTGGCGGCGGGGGTGGGCGGGGCGCAGGCGCTCGGTCCGGTCGCGGCGGCGCCCTGGGGCAGCGCGAGCATCCTGGCGATTCCGTGGATGTACATTGCCATGATGGGCCCGGACGGGCTTCGGCGCGCCACGCAGGTCGCGATCCTGAGCGCGAACTACCTGTCGCGGCGCCTGGCCAAGGGCTATCGCACGCTCTATACGGGAAGCGCCGAGGGCGCGGTCCCGGCGAATCGGGAGACGATCCGCGTCGATCGCCGCGCCGGGGGCGAAGGTCCGGCCGGGGCCGCTTCGGCGGCCGGAGGGGGCGGGACGCGCGTGGGCTGGGTGGCGCACGAGTGCATTCTCGATCTGCACAAACTGAAGGATCGGGCGGGGATCGAGGCGGAGGACGTGGCCAAGCGCCTGATGGATTACGGCTTTCACGCGCCGACGATGTCCTTCCCGGTGGCGGGCACGCTGATGGTGGAGCCGACGGAGAGCGAGTCGAAGGTGGAGCTGGACCGCTTCATCGAGGCGATGCTGGCGATCCGGGCGGAGGTGAAGGAGATCGAGGAGGGGCGGGCGGACCGCGCGGACAATCTCCTGAAGGGGGCGCCGCACACGGCGGCGTGCGTGGCGGCGGACGAGTGGAAACACCCGTACTCCCGGGAGCGGGCGGCCTTCCCTACGGCGCATACCCGAGCGCACAAGTTCTGGCCCACAACGCGCCGGGTGGACAACCTGTACGGCGATCGCAATCTCGCGTGCGCGTGTCCGCCGGCTGCGGCGTACGCCGAGGCGGCCGCAGCGATTTCCGCGGGGGCGGCGCCGGTCGGCCCTCGCGCCCGCCGCCGGTTTGGAGGGTTGGAGGTTTAGCGGTTTGGCACGCCCGCCGCGGGTTTGGAGGTTTGGAGGTTTAGCGGTTTGGCACGCCGTGGGGAGTACGCAGCCCGGCTCACGCATGCAAACGATCCCGCTGCGCCCGCATCCCCCAACGAGGCGCGCCTCTCCTCCGTGACCTCCAAACTTCCAAACCCCCAAACCCCCAAACCTCGTCCGCCGGGAGCGGATCCCCGCTCAAAACCGCTCGCGCAGCGATTCGATTTCCGCCAGCGCTCCCTCCGTGGCAGGCGCTCGGGTCTCGCCGATGGCCCCCGAATGCGGCGCTCCCGGTTCGCCCTCCCGAACGAGCCGGAGCTGTTGCCGGTAGCCGGCTTCGGCGGTGTCTAGGTCTGACCTGATCGCGGCGGCGACCGCGGGCGGCAGGGAGCGGCGACCGCCGCCGGCATGCACGCCGTGTTCGGCCAGGCGCGCGCGCGCCCGGGTCAAGGCGGTCCCCGGGTGGCCCGGCAATACGGCAAGTACCCCATCGCACGCCTGCACCGCGGCGCCGGCCGCGCCCGACGACTCCAGCAGGACGGCGCCCCGCCCCAGGTATCCGCACAGCCACGGCAATACGGCACTCGCCCGAGTCGCCGCCTCGAGGTCGAGCGGGACGCCGGTCTCGGCCCGCAGCCGCTCCCCGGCGACGCCGGCGGCCAGCGTCGAGAGCACGACACCCGCCACCAGCGCCACCGCCGTCCGGCGGCCCGGCACCCGCCCGCCTGCGCTCGTCGCTTCCGGCATGACCGACTCCCCTGTAAGGTCTCAGCGCGGGAACTCCGGCGGCAGCTCGCTGCCCCGGCGCCACATCACCAGGACCTGCGCGCCCTCCGGATGAAACGGAAAGCCGCGCCAGGGCCCGAACCCCGAGCGGAAGACGGGAAGGTAGCGTTCGGCCACGTGCCGCGCCAGCACCGGCAGGTGGGTCACGCCGAAGACCCCGTCCGCCGGATGGAGGCTGAGCGCGAAGTTCGTCACGAGGACGCAGCGCACCGGCCCGCGTTCGAGCGCCGCAATCATCTCCGCCTCGTCCGCGGGCGAAAAATCGAAGGCTTCGACCGGCATGGCATAGAGCGGGTTGGCGCGGTCGGCGAGAAAGGCGTAGAGCGGATCGTAGGGCAGCACGGCCACGGCCTCGCCCGCGCCGGTCAGGCGGCGCACCGCGAGGACGGTCGCCTCCAGTTCTTCGCGCTGGGGATCGGAGTAGACGCGGATTCCGCCGCCGCGGGCCAGATGGAGGGGCACAACGGCGACCTCGGCGCCGCGCAGGTGCGCCGCCGTCAGCCAGGCGGGCGCGACGACGAGCCAGCCGAGGAGCAGCACTCGGCCGGCGCGCGGGCCGGCGACCCGCGCGCCCAGCGCGGCGGCCCCCTGCCGGCCGAGGTCGAGCGCGAGCAGGAGCAGCGGGGGCAGCGCGGCGTCCAGCAGCGCATAAGGTGATCCATGGATCGGCAGCTCGTGCGCCAGCAGAACCGCCGTCGTCCAGAGTCCGAGCCGGGCCATGACGGCGCCTGCCCACGGCCGACCGCGGCGGGCATGGAGCAGGAGCGCCGCCGCGCCGACGGCAAAGCCGCACACGCCGAGGAAGGGCACGGCCAGGCCGCGGTCGAGGAGATCGAACGCCCCGATCTGCGTCCACGGGCCGGAGGAGGGCAGGGGCGCGCCCAGGGCGGACGCGAGGCATTCCACCAGCACGCGCGGCCAGGCGAAGACGGACTCGAGGATCGAGCCCTGGAACCCGTAGCGCGCGCCGATGCCGAAACAGAGCCGGCGGTGCGCCTCGGGCATGGCGAAATAAAGCGGGAGGTAGACGGCGGCCAACCCGGCCAGGGCGCCGCCCGCGCCCAGGAGGAGGCCGGCAGACCCGCCGGCGACCTGCGTGCGCGGCGCCGTCCCGCCCGCCGCGCGCACCTGGGCGCCCACCAGGAGGACGAGCGTGGCGGCGGCGATCCAGGCGATCCCGACGTTCCCCTTGATCAGACCCGCGAGCAGGCCGATCCCGTAGATGGCGGCGAGCCGACGGGCGGGCGGCCGGGGCGCGTCGAGCGCGGCCAGCAGGGCGTCCGCCCCGAGGGCGAAGAGCGGCAGGAGCAGGACTTGATTGTAGCTGTGCGGCGCGCCGCCCCAGAAGAGGACGAGCACGCCGGCCGCATGCGCGCCGCCGGGCGGCAGCAGGCGGCGCGCGGCCCACGCCGTCGCGAGCGCGCCGAGCAGGACGAAGACCAGGTAGAGATCGCGCGCCGCGGCGACGCTCGCGCCTGCGACCCGGAAGGCCGCTCCGTAGACGTAGGGGGCGAGCGGCCCGTAGATCCACTGGAAGTCCAGATAGGGTGTTTCCCCGTGCGCCGTGCGCGCATAACACAGCAGGTCGCGGCCGTGGTCCTGCGAGATCGCCGCCTGCACGTTCCAGTGCAGGAACAGCCAGGCGGCGGCGAACAGGCAGAAATGCACGGCGAGGGCGGCCTCACGGCGGCGTGCGGCTGGGGTGGCGGCCGGGGCCGGCTCGGGCATCGGAGATCTCCCGGAGCGATTAGGGGAACGCGGTGCGGCAATTCTACCCCGCTTCCGTGCGCGGCGCGAGAAGTTGGCGCCGCCGGGGTGCATGTCCGGTAGTGCGGACGCGCTCGTCCCCTCCAGCGCCGCCCCGGCGACGCAGCGTACCGGGCCGCCGCAGCCGGTGCACCGGGGCGGCGCTACCGCGCCCCGATCGTACTCGTACTCGTACTCGAACGCCCAGGGCCTTCGAGTACGAGTACGAGTACGAGTACGAAAGCCGACGGACGTCAGGACCTCGAGGCGTGCGACCGCTGCGGTCGTACTGCAATACCGGACATGCACCCGCGCCGCCGGGGGGTGCAGGCCCGGGCTCGAGTTTCGGGACGTGCAGCGGTTGGCGCCTTCGCCCCGCGGGCTCGCTCCAGTTTTTTCGAATTTCCCACTTGACGAGCCCCCTCCGCTCGGGTATGATTACCGCGAATGAACGAACGTTCATATACGACCGATCGAGAGTGAGGCCCGCGCGCATGTTCCCCCTGCCCCCCGAATCGACCTCCACCGCCGTGCCGGCCGCCCTGCCGCGCCGCCGCGCGCGTCCGACCGCTGCGCGCCGCTCCGGCCGATCCACCACCGCCCCCGCCGCGGCCGCCCCCCCCGGTGACGCCGCGACGCACCGCGCCCGCATCCTCGAGGCCGCCGCCGAAGAATTCAGCCGCCGCGGGTTCCACGGAACTTCCGCGCGCCACGTCGCCACCAAGGCCAAGGTCTCCCTCGGCAATATCTACAACCACTTCAAGAGCATGCGCGCGCTCTTCGATACCCTCCTCGAGGAGGAGGAGCGCCTGTACTTCGCCCCCGACACGCCCATGCAGCGCCTTTTCGCCGACTTCCGCTTCCCCGAAGACCTCGAGAAGCTCGGCGCCGCCACCGGCGAGTCGGTCCGGCGCTTCGCCCGCTACCTGCGCCTGATCTACGTCGACGTCACCGAATTCCAGGGCGAGCACATCGCCCGCCTCTTCCGCGACATGCGCGTACGCTACGAGAAGGCCTTCGGCCCCGCCCTGCGCGCCCGTCAGGCCAAGGGCGAGCTCGGCGCCGTCGATCCCGTCACCTCGCTCATGGGCGCGACGCTGCTCTTCTTCAACTACTTCACCGCCGAGGAACTCTTCGGCGGCGCCCGCCACTACGGCTGCTCGCACGAACGCGCGATCGCCGAACTGTCCCGGCTGATCCGCTTCGGCGTCCTGCCCCGCGACTAAGGACTTTATCTGATGCCCATCGCCACCCTCGGCGGCCTCTCCCTGCGCTACGAAGAGCGCGGCGCCGGCGCGCCCGTGCTCCTGATCGCCGGCCTCGGCCGCGGCCTGGACATGTGGGAATCCCAGGCGGCCGCCCTCGCGCCGCGCTTCCGCGTCGTCACCTTCGACAACCGCGGCGTCGGCGGCAGCGCGGCGCCCCCCGGCCCCTACACCGCGGCGCAGATGGCGGAGGACGCGGTCGGGCTGCTCAATCACCTCGGCATCGAGCGCGCCCACGTAGTCGGCGCCTCCCTCGGCGGCTTCATCGCCCAGGAGCTGGCGCTCGCCCATCCGGCGCGCGTCCGCCGCCTCGCCCTCCTCGGCTCCTCCTTCGGCGGCGACCGTTCGCGCCGGATGTCCGCCGAGGTCTGGCGCCTCATGGCGGACCGCGACGGCCTATCCTACAGCGAATACCTGGAGCGCGTCGTGCCCTTGGGCTTCGCGGAGGAGTTCGTCGCGCAGAATCGCGAGTGGGTCGCGCGCTCGATCGCGGCGCGCGCGGCGGCGCCCCCGGTTTCCGCCGCCGCCTGGATGGCCCAGGCCTGCGCCGGCGCGACCTTCACGGCGGCCGAGCGCCTGCCCGGCCTCGCCCCGACCACGCTCGTGATGACCGGCACGGCCGACGTCGTCGTGCCGCCCGCCAACGCCTGGCTCCTGGCGCGGGCCATTCCCGACGCCCGCCTCGTGCTCTACCCCGGCGCCGGCCACTACTTCTTCATCGAACGCGCCGACGCCGTCAACCGCGACCTCATCGCCTTCCTGGAGGGGAACTAGATGCACCGCGTCCGTCCCGCCGTCGCGGTCAGCCGCGGCGCGCTGCTCGCCGCCTGCGCCCTCTTCGCGGCCATCGCGCTCCCGGCCCGGCCGGCCGCGGCCCTGCCGCTGGTCGTGCGCACCGTGAACGGCGACGCCTGCGCCCCCTGGGAGAGCATCGAGTGCTATGAAAACTCCGGCCTCGCCTTCCCCCAGGAGACCTTCCTGGCCGAGACCGAGCATCGGGCCTCGAGCAAGCACGGCGGCGGCATCGTCGAGGCCTTCGGCGGCACCGCCCGGCCCCACTCCAAGTACTTCCTGCTGCACCATGCCCCGCGCTGGCGCGAGGCCACCCAGCCGGTGCCCGTCCTGCTCGTCCACGGCGCGGCCTCGAACGCCACCCTCTCCTTCGCCGGCACCTACTTCGACGGCGGCAAGGGCGTGATGCAGTACCTGGTCGAGCGCGGGTATGCGGTCTTCGCCGTAACCTTCCCGTGCGGTCAGGGCGACCTCTACTTCATGGCGGAGCACGTGGCGCGCGCGATCGCGATCATCCGCGAAAAGACCGGCGCCAAGAAGGTCGACCTGGTGGGCCACAGCATGGGCGGCGTGGTCGTGCGCATGGTGGTCACCGGCATGCGCCTCAGGAGCGCCCCGGCGCCCGAGGTGCGCCGCGCCGTCTTCGTCGCCACTCCGCACCACGGCATCGACCTCGCCTTCCGCCACCCGATCGCCTACCAGCGCTTCGGCTCCTACGGCACGCCCGCACCCTGGACCTTCTACAAGGTCGAAGGGGAGATCACCGAACGCTCGATCTACGCCCCCGCCTTTCGCGCGCAGCAGCAGATCCTCATGGACCTGACCGACCTCCACCGCCTGAGCGAAATGGAAATGGACTGGTACACCACCTACCAGGGCGGCACCGGATTCGTCAGCAAGTCCAAGGGCATCCGCGAAGCGATCAAGCTCGGCGGCCATCACATGGAGAAGCTGCGCGCCCGGCCGTTCCCGCGCGAGCTGGACGTCTTCGTGCTCGCCGGCAAAAAAAATCTCGTCAAGTACGTGACCAAGGCCGGGCAGATCCTGGAGGAAGCGGGCGAGTTCGACGGCCCGTGCGACGGCATCCTGTTCGTGAAGAGCGCGGCCGACGAGGAGAATCTGCGGGCGTGCGGCGCGCGCCTGCGCGACCTCGCGGTGCTCGACCTCAACCATGTCGAGCTCCTCTACATCGAAGAGGGGAAAGCGTGGATCGAGTCGAAGCTGGCGACCGAGGGCGCGCCGCAGCCGGCTGGCGAAGTCAACTTTGGCCCCAACCCGGCGGGCGCCGGCGCGAACGGCGGCGGCGGCGTGGCGCCGGTCAAGGGTTGGAAGGGCAGCGACCCCGAGGAGGGGGGCAGCCGCCGGGTGCTCACGCCGAACGGAGCCGGGCGGCCGTAGCGGAGTCCAAAGTCCCGAGTCCAAAGTCCCGAGTCCAAAGTCCCGAGTCCAAGGTCCCGAGTCCAAAGTCCCGAGTCCAAGGTCCAAAGTCCGAGTCAGGCTGGCGCTCGAAACCCAACAGCTCCAACGCCGGTCGATTGCGGATTTCGGATGGTGAGCCCAGTTCCAGCCGGAAAGGTTGTCGCACCATGCCGCCCCGAGGCGGACACAGGGCTTCGCCCCTACGAAAGTCACGGCCGGACGTAGGGGCGGACCCCCGTGTCCGCCCCGGGTGGGCCCGGCCGTCCCGTGCTGCGGCGGCCGCACGGCCCGGCACAGGATGGCGTTGTTTCGCGTCACCACGCCGAGCGGTGACAACCCGCGAACCCGGAAGCTCCTGAGTTCCGTGCAATC
>JACRIP010000401.1 GCA_016220045.1 Planctomycetota bacterium | reverse complement strand
GTGATTGGGTGATTGGGTGATTGGGTGATTGGGTGATTGGGTGATTGGGTGATTGGGTGATTGGGTGATTGGGTGATTGGGTGATTGGGTGATTGAAAGGCCGAGAGAATTCCGTGCCCAGGCCGTAATCACCCAATCGCCCGATCACTCAATCACCCAATCGATCAACCGTCAGTGAAGGGGTCCGCCCATTTCCAACGCTCAACAATACCTCCTCCCCGAGGTCGTCGCCCAGGTCGCCCGCCTCGACCTGAAGGCCCGCTTCATCGTCGAAGGCTTCATCTCCGGCCTCCACGCCAGCCCGTTCCACGGCTTCAGCGTCGAGTTCTCCGAACACCGGAAGTACGAGCCCGGCGACGAAGTCTCCACGATCGACTGGGGACTGTGGGGGCGCACCGACCGCTACTACGTGAAGAAGTACAAGGCCGAGACCAACGCCGCCTGCCACCTCGTCGTGGACGTGAGCCCCTCCATGGGCCACCGCTACGCCGGCATGACCAAGCTGGAGTACGCGACCACCCTTGCCGCCGCCCTCGCCCTCATCATGATCGGGCAACAGGACCCGGTCGGCCTGATCACCTTCGACCGTAAGGTAAAGAGCGTAGTTCAGCCCCGCTCCAAGCGCAGCCAGCTCCCGCTCCTGCTCGCGGAACTGTCGAAAGTCACGCCCGGGGAGCAGACGGACGTGGGCGCCGCGCTGCACGAGGTCGCCGACATCGTCCGCCACCGCGGCTTCGTGATGATCTTCTCCGACCTGCTCGCCGACCGCGACCGCGCCCTCGACGGCTTGCACCACCTCGCCTTCCGCAAGCACGACCTCATCCTCTTCCACATCCTCGATGCCGCCGAAGCCAAGTTCCCGTTCGAGGAGTACGCGCACTTCGAGGACGTGGAGACCGGCGAAACCGTGACTGCGGACCCCCAGGCGGTCCGCGACGACTACCTCGCGCGCGTACGGGAGTTCATTGAGGGCTACCGCAAGGCCTGCTCCGACGTGCGCGTCGACTTCGTGTCGGTCGATACCTCGACGCCCTTCGACAAGGCGCTGACCTCCTTCCTGCGGATGCGCACGGAGGGGCGGTGATGGAGTTCGCGAATCCCGCCCTGCTCGGCTGGCTGGGGCTGGCGGGGGTGCCGCTCCTGATCCACCTGCTGGCGCGGCCGCGACCGCAGCGCGTGCCCTTCGCGGCCGTGCGCTTCCTGCAGGCGACGACCGAGAAGTCGCGCCGGATCCTGCGGGTGAAGAACCTGCTGCTCCTCCTGGCGCGGATGCTGGTGCTGGCGGCCTTCGTGCTGGCGGTCGCGCGCCCGCTGGGGAGCGGCGCGGCGACGCTCGACGATGCGCCCGCGCGCGGGCCGTCGGTGGCGGTCATCGTCGACGACACGCTCGGGCTGCAATACGGCGAGCGCTACGCGGCGGTGCGCGCCGCGGCGACGCGCGTGCTGGAAGGGCTGGCGCCCGGCGTGCCGGCGGCGGTCTATTTCGCGTCCGGGGAGCGCACGCCCTACCTGCTCGACCACGAGGGGCTGCGGCTCGAAGTCCTGCGCGCGAGCTGCACCGCCCGTTTCGCGGAGCTGACCGGCGTGCTGCGGCGCGTGCTCGCGGATGCGCGGGAGCGCGAGCTGTCCGAGATCCACGTGGTCACGGATCTGGCGGCGGTGAAGTGGCCGGTCCTGCCGCGCGATGCGGTCCCGGCGGCGCACCCGCCGCGCGTCATCGTGATCGACGTGGCTGGCGACCGCTCCGCGGCGGTCAACGGCGCGGTCCTGGCGCTGGCGCTCAACCCGGACGCGCCGCGCGCGGGGCAGCAGGTCGAGGTGCGCGCCACCGTGGCGCTGGGCGGCGCGGGGTCGGGTGCGGGCGGCGGGGGCGGCGGGGGCGGCGGGGCCGAGAGCCGCCGCGTGTAATTGTGGATCGGCGGCGAGAAACGGGCCGAGCGGACGGTCGAGCTCGCGCCCGGACGGGAGGCGGAGGCGCGGCTGGAGTTCGACGCGCCGGCCCCCGGGGCCTACGCCGGCACGGTGCGCCTGGTCCCCGGCGACGCGTTGGCGGCCGACGACGCCCGGCACTTCGCGGTCAACGTGCCCGAACCGGTACCGGTGCTCCTGGTCGGCGCGGCGGCGGAGGAGCGGGACGCCGCCTTCTACCGGGCCGCGGCGCTCGCGCCGCCGGGGCTGGCGGCGCGGCGGCGCCTGCGCATTACGCGCGCGACCAAGGAGGACCTGGTCGCGCGGCCGCTGGCGCTCTACCGCGCGGTGCTGCTGGCCGGCGCGTCCGGCCTCGGGCCCGGCCATTGGAAGGCGCTCGGGGATTACGTGGAGGAGGGCGGCGGCATCGCGGTTTTCGCCGCGACCGGCGCAAAGGCCGAAGAGGCCGCGTCGCCGGAGGCCGCGCGCGTGCTGCCGGTGACGCCGCTCGGGCCCGCGGCGGCGGCGGCGGACGGGCTCTGCCTGGAAGTCGCCGAAGCGCGCCATCCGCTCTTCGCTGCGTTCGCCGGCGGGCGCGGCGGCGATCTCGCGGGCGCGGTCTTCCGCTCCTTCGTGGACTCGGCGCCGGCGCGCACGCCGGGCGCGGTGAGCGTGCTGGCGCGCTTCCGCAGCCTCGCGGCCGGCGGCGGCGGGGGGGGCGGCGGACGGCCGGCGCTGGTCGAGCGTCGCCTCGGGATCGGCCGCGTGCTCTGGTTCGGCGGTCGGCTCGCGGGCGACGCGTCGGATTTCGCGCTGCGTCCCTCCTTCCCGCTCTTCGCGCACGCGCTGGTGGCGTATCTCACGGGCGAGACGCGCGTGCCGCGCGAAGTCGCGCCGGGCGAGGTGCTGCGCGGCGTGGCCGAGCCGCAGGCGGGCGGCGTCCGGGTGGAGTGGGTGGGTCCGCCGGGGACGCCGACCGTGAGCGGCAAGGTCGATGCCCGTAGTCGGGTGTTTACCTTGGCGGACACGGAGCTTCCCGGCGTCTACGAAGCGCGCTACGAACTGGGCGGAACGCTGCGGCGGGCGACCTTCGCCGTCAATCCGGACCCGAAGGGGTCGGACCTCGCCCGCCTGGGGGCCGACGAACTGGCGGGCCGGCTGGCGGGCTTGCCGGTCGAGGTGCGGGAAGGGGGCGGGAGTTCGGGGGCGCTGGCGCGCGTGGTGGAGGGCGGCGCTGCGGACTGGCTGCCGTCGGCGCTCCTGGTGCTCGTGATGGTGCTCTTGGCGTGCGAGTCCTGGCTGGCGGCGCGGACGTGAGGAAGGCGGCGACGGCATGACGGCACTGACCTGGGA
Source organism: Planctomycetota bacterium (assembly GCA_016220045.1). Classification (GTDB taxonomy): domain Bacteria; phylum Planctomycetota; class MHYJ01; order WSZJ01; family JACPWG01; genus JACRIP01. Next base: position 4,107 of record JACRIP010000401.1, on the reverse strand, counting down.
GAGCGCGCTGCCGCTCGGCCTGGTGCTGCTTCTGGCCGGCGGCGTGGGGGCGGCCGTGGGCCTTTCCTATGCGCTGACGCGGCGGGTCTGCCCGGCCCCGATGCGGCGGCTGCTGGGCGGCCTGCGCCTGGCGGCCCTGGCGCTGGCGGTGGTCTGCCTGGTCGGCCCCTCGTCCGCGGGCGGCGAACGCAAAGAGGAGAAGCCCCCGCTCACGGTGCTGGTGGACTGTTCGCGCAGCATGGCGATCGGCGACGAGTCCGAGGGGCGGACGCGCTGCGCGGCCGCGGCGGCGACGCGGGCCGCCGAGCGCGCGCTCTTCGACCGGCTGGCCGCGCGCTACGACGTGTCGTTCCTGGGCTTCGGGCGACGGGTGACCGCGTTGCCGCCGGGCGGCCCGAGCGCGAGCGAGGAGGAGACGCAGCTCGGCGGGGCGCTGGCGGAGGCCCTGTCGCGCGTGCGCGGGCGGCGGCTGGCCCCGGTGCTCCTGTTCAGCGATGGGGTGAATACCGGAGGCCGCGATCCGCTCTCGCTGGCGCGCGCGCTGGCCGCGACGCGGCATCCGGTGCATCCGGTAGGACTGGGCGGGGAGGCCGGGGCCGCGGTCATGGACCGGCGGGTGCGTTCGCTCTCGATGTCCTCCACGGCGCTCCTGCATTCGACGGTCCCGGTGCGCGCGGAGCTGGCTTTTCACGGCTGCCGCGGGCAGACGGTGCAGGTCCTTCTGGCCTGCGACGGGAAGCCGGCGGAGGCGCGGACGGTCCTGGTGGCGGCGGACCGCGAGCAGGTCCGGCTTGAGTTCACCCTCAAGGCGGAGGAGCAGGGGCAGCACCGGGTCACGCTCGAGGTCGAGGGGGACGAGCGCGAGGTGGACGCGACCAACAATCGCCGGACGACCTTTTTTTTCGTGGGGCGAACCACCCTCAAGCTGCTCTACCTGGAGGGCGGGCCGCGGTGGGAGGCGAAGTACCTGCGGCGCAGCCTGGAGGGGACGGAGGGGATCGTGGTGGAAATGCCGCGGGTCGGGCGCGCGGGCGCGGGCGGCGACGGGGAGGGCGGCGCGGGCGGCGCGGCGGTGGTCGGGGGACTGCCGGACCCGGCGAGCCTGGGCTCCTACCATGCGATCGTGCTCGGGGACGTGTCGGCGGCGGCGTTGGGGAGGGAGTTCATGCAGGGTCTGCGGACGGCGGTGGACCAGGCCGGGACCGGGCTCTTGATGATCGGGGGCTTGGGGAACTTCGGGGCGGGGGGGTACGCGGGCACGCCGGTGGGGGAGCTGTTGCCGGTGCGGGTCGCCGCGGGGGACGGGCAGCGCAAGGGGATCGCTCCGCTCGCGCGGGGGCGCGCGGCGCCGGGCGACTTTCTGCTGTCGCTGGCCGAGGGGGACACGCCGAGCGCGGAGGCGTGGGGCAACCTGCCGGCGCTCGACGGCGGGGTCGAGTTCGGGGCGCTCAAGCCGGGCGGGACCGTGCTCCTCGAGACTGCGGGGGGCCGGCCGGTGCTGGTGGCGCAGCCCTTCGGGCGGGGGCGCGTCGCGGCCTTCGGCGCGGACACGACGTGGCGCTGGGTGCTCGCCGATGCCGGGGGCGCGGAGGTGCACCGGCGCTTCTGGCGGCAGGTCGTGCTCTGGCTGGCACGCCAGGACCAGCGCGGCGAACGCAATTTCTGGCTGGCGCTCGACCGCTTCCAGTTCGCGCCCGGCGACGTGGTGGATGCCGCGGCGTGGCTGGTGGGGAGCGGGGATCGACCGGTCGCCGGGGCTCAGGTAGAGGCCGTACTGGACGGTCCGGGGGGCGCGCGGCCGGTGGCGCTGCGCGAGGCGGAGGGCGCCTGGCGCGCGCGGCTGGCGCCGGAGGAGCCGGGGGAGTACGTGCTGAGCGCGCGCGCGCAGCCTCCGAACGGTCCGCCGGTGTCGGACAGCGTGCGCTTCGTGGTGGCGGGCGCGGATGCGGAGCTGGACGATCCGGCGCCGGATCACGAGGCGTTGCGGGCGATCGCGGAGATCACGGGCGGGCGGTTTTTGCGGCCGGCGGACGTCCGGGCTTTCCTGGAGGAGTTGGCGGGGCGCGACGAACGCAACGTGGTCGAGCGGCGGCGCATCCGGCCGTTGTGGGACAACCTGCCGGTGCTGCTGCTTTTCGCGGCGCTCCTGTCGGCGGAGTGGGTGCTGCGGCGGACGCAGCGACTGCCGTAGCGGCGCGCGGGCGACGGGGTTTGGGGGTTTGGGGGTTTGGTGGTTTGGAGGTTTGGAGGTTTGGAGGTTTGGAGGTTTGGAGGTCGCGGGAGCTTGCCTGCCGGACCCCGGGTATGCGCGACGACGCGGACAAGGAAGGTTGTCCTGAGCACACGTGCGTTCGTAGTTCCCGCCTTCAGGCGGAACGAAGGGCCCCTGCGGATGGCATTCGGCCGGCGATTCCGCCGGAAGAGGGGGGGGCGCAAGAGGCTGGTTCGGGCGGATACGCCGGGTTCCGGGGATCGGGCCACCCCCGCGAGACTCCGGCCTCGGAGACCTCGCGGCGCAGGCCGGAAGGCCTGCGCCACAAGGGTTCCGAGCGCTGCGAGGATGGTTCGAGAGGTCTCCGGCAATTGTGGTGCAGGCCTTCCGGCCTGCACCGAAGGGCCACGGATCGGTGCCTTTTGCCACCGCCTCTGGAAGCGGAACCATGAACGAGCCGGGAGGCCGATCTCTGCGGTTGGGCGCGGCGAGCAGCGTTGTCGTGTTGGCCGGGTCGTTTCACTGCCACGGAATCGAAGGAGACCGAGCATGGTCAAGCAGCTTTGTGGGGGATGGCTGGTCGCATGCCTGCCGGCGGCGTGCTGGCTCTGCTCCTGGGCAAGTGCAGAGGAGGATGCGATGGCGCGGTATCGCCGGGTCGCCGAGCGCTGGGTCGCGCGCTACAATGCTCAGGACTATGCCGGATGCCGGCAGGACTGGGCGGAGGTGATGGTGAAGGCGTTGAGCGCGGACCAGTGGCAGCAGTTCTGCGTCGGCCTGCGGACGCAGTATGGCGCGGCGGGGCGGCTGGAGGCGCCGCGGCTGGGCGGGTCGGGTGACGCGCGATTCCGGGTGGTGTTCGAGCGGGGTGCGCTCGACATGAAGCTGGTGCTCGACGGGCAGGACCGGATGACGGGGCTCTGGTTTCAGCCGCCGGCCGCCGACCTGCCGGTGCCGGAGCGGCATCAAACCGATTTCAGCCTGCCCTTCGCCGGGCGTTGGCTGGTCTTCTGGGGCGGGGACACGGCGGAGCAGAACCAGCATCATGGCGTGCTGTGCCAGCGGTTCGCCTTCGATCTGCTCGGCGTCGGCGAGGACGGGAAGACCGTGCACGGCGAGGGGACGCGGAACGAGGACTATAACGCTTTCGGGCGCGAGATCCTCGCGCCGGCCGACGGCGTGGTGGTGGAGGCGGTGGACGGCGTGCGCGACAATGCGCCGGGGTCGATGAACCCGTACGCGGCGATCGGCAACGCGGTGACGATCCGCCACCGGGACCAGGAATACACCGTACTCGCACACCTGAAGCAGGGGAGCGTGCGGGTCAAGGCGGGGGAGGAGGTGAAGCGGGGGCAGGTGCTGGGCTTGTGCGGCAACTCGGGGAACTCGTCGGAGCCGCACCTGCACTTCCACCTGCAGAACACGGCGACGATGCACGACGCGACGGGGATCAAGCTGCGATTCGGCCGCCTGGTGGTGACGCGGGGGGGAGCGGCGGAGACGGTGGAGGGGAATTCGCCGGTCAAGGGGGAGATCATCGCGAATAGCCCATAGTGTCCTGTCTGCGCCAAAACCGTACGTAGGCGGACCTCCGTTTGTCGTCCCGGGCTTCAGCCCGGCCGCCCGCCGCTGGTGCCGGCGGCCGGGCTGAAGCCCGGGACTACAAGCCAGTCAGCGCGGCTCCGAACCCATGGTTTTGGCGTAGACAGGACAATAGCGGCGCGTCGCGGCGCGCGCCCACGGCCGGTCGGAGGACGACAGAGAACTGCGGACCTGGCTTTCCACCGTTCACCAACCAGCGTCCACCGTCCACCGCCGTTAGGCATTGCTCACGGGGGCGGGGGAAGCCTATAATGACGCACATTCCTCCCAGGCAACGCGCCGGCCGGTGGTGT
>JACRIP010000399.1 GCA_016220045.1 Planctomycetota bacterium | reverse complement strand
TCTGCTCCATGGCCGCGCCCGGGGCCGCGGCCCCGCCGAGCGCCCCGCGCTCCTCCTCGCCGCGGCTGCGCGCGCCGAACCGCCCCGCGCCGCCGCCCTTCTGCTGGCCGTACATCTCGCCGTCCGCCTCCTGCTGCTCCGCGCCCTCGTCGATGCGCCCGCCGAAGACGCCCAGGTAGGCGAGCGACCGCTCCTTCTGCCGCAGCAGCTCGCCGCTGCCGCGCTGCAGCGTGTTCTCGTCCTGCGGCCGGTGCCCGCGCCGCCACTTCCAGAAGAACTCGCGAATGTCCGGCACGTTCGAGCCGCCCGAAATGTACTCCAGCGCCTTGTCGTACAGGGTGACCACCGTACTGCCGGTGAAGGGCTCGCCGTGCGCGTCGGTCAGCCGCACCTTCACCTTCGCCTTCGCGCCCGGCCGGTAGACGGCTGCCGAAGGGGTCACCTGGACGTCCAGCACGCGCGGCGCCGGCGGCACGATCAGCTCGCGCACTTCCGTGTGCACCTTGCCCTCCGCTACCGTCACCGCCTCGACGAACAGATTCGGCATGTCCTTCTGGATGACGGCGAGCTCGGTCGTCAGGGATTTGCCCGACAGCCGCAGCAGCGTGGGCTTGCGGTAGACCGAGTTGGCCGGCCGCGCAAAGAGCAGCACCGCTCCGCCCGCCCGGTTGATGTTCACCTGGAGGCGCGCGCTCTCGCCGGGCGCGTACTCGCGCTTGTCCGGGACCAGCTCCAGCGCATTGAAGCGGAAGCCGGCGCCGTCGCCGAAGGCCCCGTCCGCCACGGTGAACAGATAGCCACCCTCGATCGCGTGCCCGCCGCCGTCGGTGACCGTGTACGCGAGCCGGTACTGACCGCCCTGCGCCGCGCGGATCTGCTGCTCGGCCGCGCCCTGGGCGTCCGGATCGAGCGCCCACTTCTCGACCTCGCTCTCGACCGGCTTGCCGTCGCCGCCGTACGTGATCCGCAACAGCCGCAGTTCGCCCTTGCCGGCCACCGGCTTCGCGTCGAGCGTTTGCGCGCGGAACTGGGCCTGCACGGTCTCGCCTTCGCGGTAGTGCCCGCGGTCGACCCAGGCATAAACCTTAAACGGCTTGCGCGCCACCAGCACGGCGCCCGCGCCGACGATGACGCGGCGCGACGGGTCGGTCACCTCGGCGGTGATCGAGTAGCGATGGTCCTGGTCGCCGTGCATCGCCTTCGCGATCGCGGTGTCGATTTCGACCGTGACCACGCCGTCCGCGCCGAGCGGGGTCTCGACATCCGCCACCACCTCCGGCTGCGCCTGCGGCTGACCGTCCCACCACCACCACGGCGCCGGCCGCCGGCAGCCCCAGCCCGACCAGCCCGGATACCACGGCGCGTCGCACGCAAACCACCAGTACCCCGGCCCGTAGAACCAGTCCCAGGCGCCCGCCGGATACCACTCCGCCGTGTGCGGCGAGCGCAGCACCTTGTACTTCACCTTGCCTTCGTTCACCGGCGCGCCGAAAAGGTACTTCGCCCGGATCGTCGCCGTGACCTTCTCCCCGAGCATGACCGGGGCGGTCGGCGACTCGACCAGGACCTCGAACTCCGGCTTCTTGTACTCCTCGACCCGGAAGGCTACGGCATGGCCCGTATTATCGATGATGACGTGGTAGACGCCGAGCGCGGCGTCGCGCGCGAGGGCGAGCTCGCCGGTGACCCCGCCGTACGCGTCCGCCGTGAGGGTCGTCTTCAGCAGGCTCTCGCCCTTGGGGTTGGTGATGGTGACGCCGAAGGGCCGGCCGGCGAACGGACTCTGTTCGGTCTCGTCGTACTTCGCGTGCGCGATCCACACCTTGAATTTCACGGTCTGCGCGGGCCGGTAGACCGGGCGATCCGTGATGCCGAAGACCTTGGTCGCCTGGTACACCTGGTCGTAGAGGGGCGAGCCCCAGACGCGGGTCCAGCCCAGCCAGGCGAGCCGGCCGCCGGCGTCCGCCGGGGTCGTGGCCGTGATCAGCCAGGTGAATTGGGCCTGCGTCTCTTCGGCCGGGAGCACGCACTGGCCGTCCGCGTCGGTCGTGTAGGTCGCTTCGCTGGTTTCGATGTCGGGGCGCTGGTTGCCGCCACGCCACTGCTGCTTGTACCCGAAGCAGCGGAGCTGGGCGCCGGCGACCGGAAGCCCGGAGACTGCGTCGGCCACGAAAAGCCAGGTCGCGTTGTCGAGCGGCTTCTTCACGATCACTGTGTCGGCGATCCAGAGCAGGGTGCGGCTGACGTTGCCGTCCTGCATGCGCGCGGTGAGCAGGTAGGCGCCGGGTTTCGCCAGCGGCGTGGTCACCGTGATGCGGCGGTCGAAGTGCTTCTTGCGCGGCGTGAGGTCGAGGGACCAGCGCGCCACCTCGCCTTTGGCGTACTTCGTCTCCTCGCGCTGGACCAGGCGGTAGCCGATCTGCTGCGGGTCGATCTTCTGCCAATCGAGCTCGCGCGGTTTGGCGGCGATAAACGTGCGGATGTCGTCGAGCAGCGTCGGGAGGTCGAGCTCGACGGCGTCGCATTCGATTTTCGTGCCGTTGCGGAATCGGTAGTCTACCGTAGCGCCGCGGCCGGCGGCCTGGGAGGAGACGAATTCGAGGCGGCCCCAGTTGCCGACGATCTGCTCCAGGCGCTGCTTGCGGCTCGGGGTCTCGCGGAAGCGCGCGCTGACGGCGCGCCAGTATTCGGCGGCGCGCGGGTACTGGCGGCGGTCTTCCATGATCAGGGCGAGCATTTCGAGGGCCTGGGCGGCGTGGGCGCCGGCGCCGTCGGCGATCTCCTGGAAACGCTGGATGAAATTGAATTCGTCGGGGAGGGGGAAGCGCTTGATGCCGGTGGCGAGGCGGGCGATGGTCTCGCCGTCGGCGAGGCCGGAGAGGGACCAGGCGGCGGCGTCGGCGGCCGCGGCGTCGCCTTCGCGGTCGTCGCCGGCGGCGGCGAAGAACCAGCCGTACTGGGCGAGGGTCTGGACGTCGAACTGCTGACGCAGGAACTGGGCGAACTGCCAGCGGATGCCGGGTGCGAGGGGCGGGTGGACGGCGGCGGCGCGTTCGAGGCACCAGCGCCAGCGTTCGCCGTCGTTTTTCGCGGCGGCCCAGGAGGCGGGGACTGCATAGAATACCGGAGTACCGTCGGGGTTCACGGGCGCGCCGCCGGCGCCGGCGTCGTAGCCGCCCGCGGATTCGTTGTCGAGGTAGTCGGGGAGCGTGGCGAGATCGGTGAGTTCCTGGAGGCGCCAGGCGGCGCCGCCGCCGCGGCGGTTGAAGAGCGCGTCGGAGAATTCGGCGAAGAAGGCGCCGCGGAGCGCGGGCGGGTCGGCGTCGGTCCAGCGATCGGCGGCGTCGCGGTAGAGCTGGAGGGCGCGGACGCGGTCGCGGTCGGCGGCGGAGACCCAGCGGCCGGTGCCGCCGCGGTGCGGGCCGCGGGTGAAGGCGCCGGCGATGATCGTGCCGTAGTGGTAGAGCTGCTGGAGGTAGGCGCGGGCGGCGGCGTTGAGCAGGCGCGGGTTGGCGGCGTGGAGCTTGACGGCCTCCTCGAGGGTCGGCTCCGCGTTTTCCCAGGTGCCGAGGCGCGAGACGGCGTTCATGCACTGGGTGAGATCGTCGCCGACCTTGTCGGGCGCGGCGTCGGGGGCGAGGAGGAGCTTACGGTATTCCAGGTAGGCGGTCTTCCAGTTGCCGTCCTTCTGGGCCTTAGCGGCGCGGGCGCGGTCGGGGGGCGTGGCGGCGGGGTCCTCGCCGCGGGGCGCGAGCGCGCCGGTGAGGGCCAGGGCGAGGGCGGCGCCGAGCAGGGGCAGGCGGAGCCGGCGGTCAAGGTGGGGGAGGAGGGGGCGCGGGAGAGGGCGCCGCATGGCGGGCTCCTGAATGGCGGGAGGGGGAGGGGCAGGGGGGGCCGGACGGAACGCGGGCGCAGAGATGGCGCTTGGACGCGCCGGCGGGGCGCCCGGTTCCCGAAACGGCGTCGCACGGGCGGCATTATCGGCGGGAGGCGGGACGTCCGCCAAAGAAAATGGACAGGGGAGAGAGATCCCCTGTCCATTGCGGGAGTCGGTCGCGAGTGGGTGCGTTGGGCGCTAGTCCTCGAGCACGAACGTGACGTTCAGGTGGACGCGGTACTCGACCGCCTTGTTGTTCTCGATCTTGATGGTCTGGCGGCCGACCTCGAGGCCGGTCATGCCGCGCAGGGTCTTGCTGGCGCGCTTGAAGGCCGCCGAGATCGCATCGTCGAAGCTCTTGGGGCTCGAGCCGACGATTTCCGTGACACGTCCGATCGCCATGAGAACCTCCTGGTTTGTCGAGAATCCGCCCGCGGTTTCCAGCGGCTCGCCGCCGGTTCGCCGGCCGAAAGTGGGCGGGCATTCTAGGAGAGCGGTGGGGGGGATGCAACCAATTTCGTGGGCCCGGTGGCATGCCCGGAAGAGGAAAGCGCTGACGAGATCACGGCGGCACGGGTCGGGCATCCTTCGACCTGTGGTTCCGTTGCCGTTGCGCAACGCCCGGCAGGCACTCGCGGACTTCGGGTGCATGTCCGTACCTGCCTACGTACGAGCCGGACTGGCCGCACTTCTCGAAGGCGTGGCCTGCGTCGTCCTCGTCCTCGTACTCGTACTCGTACTCGTACTCGTACTCGAATGCCCAGTGCGTTCGAGTACGAGTACGAGCTACGAGCTACGACCCGCGCCCTATCGTGCCAGGAGGGTGCACCGCTTGCGGCAGCTTGGTACGCTGTGTCATCCGGTCGACGATGAGGGGGAGGCGCGCGTCCCGCACTACCGGACACGCACCCGCGGACTTCATCCCTCTTGCATTCCCGCCGCCGCCGCCGGTACAATCCCCTCGCGTGTGGCCCCCTCTTCGGGCCTCCCTCCTCCCATCCCCGGGGAGCGCCGACCCCATCATGCAGCAGCTCGCGAACATCGAGGAGGACTACCGCCTCGGCAAGCTCCGCACCATCGAGAACGACCTCGAGAACTTCATCCGCCTGAACCGCGAGAAGATCCGGCGTTTCCAGGAGGAGCACCTCCGCAAGCTCAAGACCGCTCGACCCTCCGACGAGCTGGCGATCAAGTGGTACATCATGCAGATCCGGACCATCAATCCGGTGGACGAGATCAAGACCCAGCTCGACGAGATCGAACGCGAAATCTTCTATCAGGCGGAAAAACAGGGCCCCGGCCTCGACCGCGGGGGGATCGCGAAGGAATGGTGCCGGCGCCACGCTCCCGGCTGGCGCGATCACCGCGTCCTCGCGATCATCTTCGTGCTGGACCGCAACAAGGACCACTACATCCGCATCTTCAACGGCCAGGAGCCGTAGCCTCCCCGGTGTTCGCTCCCCTCGCGACCCGTCCCCGCCCGCGCCGCGCGGTCCGGCAGCTCCCCCCTCCCTCACTCCTTCCCTGACTCCCGCTCCGCCGCGATTTCCCCCAGGAAGCACCACTCGCCGCTCTCCGCGTCGCGCCGCCACTCGAAGATGTGCTCTTCGGGCCCGCGCTCCGGGACGATCAGCGTTACCTTGGCACGGGCGCGTTCCCCGTCGATCGTCACGTCGTCCAGCCGGCGCGTCGCGCTCCCGAGCACCTGCGCCAGCCCCGGCTTTGCTTCCTGCTTCTTCATGTGCCGCAGGAACTCCGCCTCCGAGCCCGCCCGCTCGCGCAACTCGTCGTCGTACAGCGCCCACAGCCCCGCATAGTCGCGCACCGCCAGCCGCTCCAGGAAGGTCGCCGTGCGTCCCCGGACGGCTTCCTCCGGCGTGACGGGCGCGGCGGGCGCCGGTGCGGCCCCGCTCGA
>JACRIP010000405.1 GCA_016220045.1 Planctomycetota bacterium | reverse complement strand
GGCAACGCCATCATACGCGCGCCGCGGGAGCTGGCAAGGCAAATGGGGCGAGGCGGCCGGGGGGAGGGACTGGACGTTCCCCATGACCGGGGTTCCCGGCCGCTACCGGGGCCGACCGGTTCCCACGGTCGTGCTCGTACTCGTACTCGAACGCCCTGTGCGTTCGAGTACGAGGACGAGGACGAGGAGGGAGGTCGAGGGCGACCGATGGCCGGGGCCAGCACAGGCCGCGCCCTCCGCGCCCCCGCTACGGTGTCCACCGCAGCCAGCGAACCCCGTATCCACCGACGACCAGAGGCGTCCCCCCCTCGACCATGGCGCCGCTCAGGAGGTCGCGCCACCGTCCCCCGCGCCGCCCGCCCACCAGCGCCGCCGGCGACGGCAGCGTCTGCGGCGCCGCTCCGAGGTTGGTCACGCACAGGACCCTGCCCGGCGCGCCGGCGGACCTCCCCGGCGGCGTGCGCACCAGGGCGAGCACCGGCGAGCGCCCGAGGTCGAGCACGCGCTGCGCCCCTTCCGGATGAAAGGCGCGGCACCCGGCGCGCGCGCGCAAGAGCGCCGTCAGCCGACGCTCGGCCGCGACCGCGGGCGACCCGGGGCGCGCTGCCGCGCGCTCGAGCGCCCCAAGGTCGTAGCGCGCGCGGTTGATCGCCCGGTGATCGCCCGTCCGACGCACCCGCGCGTCATCGTTCTCCGCTGCCCAAAAGAGCGGCAAGTAGAGAGCCGGCACGCCGCGCAGCGCGGCCACGACGCTCAACGTCGCGACGAAGCGCTCCAGGTGGGCCCTCGGGCTTTCACCCGGCTCCGCCGCGCAAGCGCTCCACCAGGTCGTGTTGAGCTCCCAGGGGAGGGCACGGGCGCCGCGCCGGGGAGTGCGGCAGGAAAGCAGCGCGCCGCGCCGGCGTGCGCCGGCGATCAGGGTCTCGACCTCCGGCCGCGGCAGGAGTCCCCGCAGCCACGTCAGCCCCACGCCGTCGTGCGAGGCGGCCAGGTTCAGGTAGGCGCACCCCGGGGGCGCGGCCGGCATTCCGCCCAGCCAGGCCGCGAGCCGCGTCGCATCGCCGGCGTAGAGCGCGTGGAGCAGCATCGACGACAGGGGCAGGAGGTAGATCAAATCGGCCTTCCGCCCGCTCCCGCGAGCGCCGAGATACGCAAAGTTCTCGGCCTGGCCGACGTTGGTGATCGAGGGGAGGATCGCGGTGTCCGGGCGTCCGACCGCGCGTAGGACCTCCTGGAACAACCGGATGAGCGTGTGGGTTTCCGGCTGGTTGACGCAGCAGGTCCCGCGCCGCTTCCACACGTAGACGAAGGCGTCGAGCCGGACGGCCGCGGCGCCGCGCGCGACGGATTCGCAGAGCACCTCGAGCATGGCGAGGCAGAGATCGGGATCGCGCCAATTGAGGTCCACGAGGTCGCGCGCGTAGGTCGTCCAGAGATATCGGGTGCCTTCCTGGGTATCGACCGCGTGGAGGAGCGGGCTGGAGCGGGCGCGACGCACGCGGCCCAACCAGGCCGCGTCCGGATCGGGCAGGTCGATGAAGAACCGTCGCTCCGGTTCCGCGCCCGCGCGGAAGCGTGCGAGCCAGGGGTGGGAGAGGGAACAATGATTGAGCACGAAATCCGTCATGAGGCGGAAATCGGACGTGAGGCGGGCGAGGTCGGACCATTCGCCGAGGCGCGGGTCGACGGCGACGTAGTCGGAGATCGAGTAGCCTTCGTAACTGGTGCTCGGATGGAAGGGGAGGACGTGGACGGTGGAGAAGCAGCCGGCCAGGCGCGCGCGGCACCAGGCGGCGAGGGTGGCGAGCGGCGCCTCGCCGCGTCGCTTCAGGTGATCCGGGTAGGCAATCAGGACGGCGTCGGTCTCATCGAAGCGCGGGCGCGCGCGCCGGGCGGGCGCGAGCCGGGCGCGCCAGCGCGCGACCAGGGCGGAGAGCCGCGGCAGGGCGGCGGCGCCCCGGCGGTCCCCGTAGAGGGCGCTCCAGCGCGCGGCCAGCTCCGCGTCGGCGCCGCGTCGGCTCATGCCATCTCCTGGGACGGTGGTCGGTGGACGGTGGTCAGTGGACGGTGATCGGTGGACGGTGGAGGGTGGTCGGTGAATGGCTCATGGTGTGTGGCCGGCAGCCGACGACCCGGCGAGGCCCGAAGGGCCGTCATGGAATAGCCCAGGGCGAAGCCCTGGGGCCCAACGAACGCACCAGATGGAGCCCTGAAAGGGCGACATTCACGGCGCGACGACGGCTGATCCACCACGAAGATAGTCCGCGCCGCCCGCGCCGTCAAGCGCGGGTCAGGGTGCATGTCCGGTATTGCGACTCGACCCTACCGGCCGCCTGCACCGAAACCAGGGCCGCCGTCGTCCTCGTACTCGTACTCGTACTCGTACTCGAATGCCCTGGGCGTTCGAGTACGAGGACGAGGACGAGTTCAAGTACGACGGAGGCCAAGACCTCGAGGCGTGCGACCGCTGCGGTCGGAATGCAATACTGGACCTGCACCCCGAATATCGTAGCGCCCCCTCACCCCCGGCTGCTATCATCCCCCCTCCACACGCACCCCGCGCGGCCCCTCCCGCGCGCCGCCCCAGCCGCGAGGCCCGCCGTGAAGCTCGCCGTCATGGACCTCGGCACCAACTCGATCCACATGTACCTCGTGTCCATCGAGGGGGACGACTACCGCATCCTCGGCCGCGAGCGCGAAATGGCCCGCCTCGGCGACGGCTGCTTCCGCGAAGGCCGCTTCCCCGCCGAGACCTTCTACCGCGGCATCGAAACCGTCCGCCGCTTCCATCAGCACGCCACCGGCCGCGGCATCCGCCGCTTCTTCGCCTTCGCCACCTCCGCCGTGCGCTTCGCCGCCAACGGCGGCGAATTCCTCGAACAGGTCCGTAAGCTCACCGGCATGCGCGTGCGCGTCCTCTCCGGCGAGGAGGAAGCGCGCCTCGTCTTCCTCGCCGTCCAGAACTCCATCGACCTCGACGGCGTCCGCGCCGCCGTCCTCGACATCGGCGGCGGCAGCCTCGAGGTCGCCGTCGGCGAGAAGGAGCGCATCCTCCTCACCACCTGCCTGCCGCTCGGCTGCGCGCGCCTGCGCGACGAGTTCATGCACTCCGACCCGATCTCGCGCCGCGACTTGCGCCGCCTGGAGGAGGAGATCGACCACCGGCTGGAGGCCGGCATGAAGAAAGTCGCCGCGCTCAAGCCGGCCCTGCTGGTGGGCACCTCGGGCACCCTTCAGAACCTGACCCAGATCGCGCACCGCCGGGGCAAGTCCTCGCCGCTCGAACAGATGCACTGCGCCCGTCTCACGCGCGACGACGTCGAGGAGGTCTGCGAACTGCTCGCGCCGCTCTCGCACGAGGAGCGGCTGGAGGTGCCCGGCATGGACCCCGACCGCTGCGACCTCATCCTCCCCGGCGCCCTCACCGTCCGCCGCGCCCTCCAGCGCCTGAAATTCGCCGAACTCACCATCTCCGAACGCGCCGTGCGCGAAGGCGCGATCCTGGATTACATGGAGCGCAACAAGGGCCGCCTGGAGCTGGAAAAAAGGGTCCCGGACGTGCGGCTGCGCAACGTCATGGCCCTCCTCGAACGCTGCACGCCCGACACGCGCCACGCCGAACAGGTCACGCGCCTCGCCCTCGCCCTTTTCGACGGCACCGCGCGCCTGCACGGCCTCGGCCCCGCCGAGCGCGAGCTCATGCACTACGCGGCGCTGCTCCACGACATCGGCTACCTGGTCAGCTACGAACGCCACCACCGGCACAGCGCCTACCTCATCGCCAACACCGACCTCGACGGCTTCGCGCGCGAGGAGATCCTCATTCTCGCCAACGTCGCGCGCTACCATCGGCGCTCGCCGCCGCGCCCCCGCCATAAGGAATTCGCCACCCTCAGCCACCGCGCGCGCCGCACGGTCGAGGTCTTGAGCGGGCTCCTGCGCGTCGCCGAGGGCCTCGACCGCGGCCACTACGGCATCGTGCGCGCCCTGCGCGTGCGCATCGACGGCACCGGGATCGCCATCGTCGCCGAGACCGCCGGCGACCCCTCCCTCGAGCTCTGGGCCGCCTCCCGCCACCTCGACCTGCTCGAGTCCGTCCTCAAACGCGCCGTGCGCGTCAAGGTCGAAAAGAGCGGCGCCACCGGAGAGATCGCATGAGCCTGCGCGAACCCCACAACCTCCCGGGCAAGCTCTTCGTCGTCGAAGGCATCGACGGCAGCGGCAAGTCCACCCAGCTCCAGCTCCTCCACGGCTGGCTCGACTCCCTCGGCTACCCCGTCTTCTACACCGAGTGGAACTCCTCCGCCCTGGTGCGCGAGACCACCCGCAAGGCCAAAAAAAAGAACATCCTGACGCCCACCACCTTCTCGCTCCTCCACGCAACCGATTTCGCCGACCGCCTCTCCTACGAGGTCATTCCGCCGCTCAAGGCGGGCATGATCGTCCTCGCCGACCGCTACGTCTATACGGCCTTCGCCCGGGACGTCGTGCGCGGCGTGCATCCGGAGTGGGTGCGCAACCTGTACGCCTTCGCGGTCCGGCCCGACCTCGCGCTCTACTTCCGGGTGCCGATCGACGTGTCGCTGGAGCGCCTGCTCTCGGCGCGCGCCAAGATCAAGTACCACGAGGCGGGGATGGACCTGCGACTCTCCGACAACCTCGAGGAGAGCTTCCGGCTCTTCCAATCGCGCGTGCTCGACGAGTACGAAAAGGTGGTCGCAGAATTCGACATGGCGACGATCGACGCCGCCGACCCGATCGACTTGCAGCAGGAACGCGTGCGCGCGCTCGTCCAGGCGCGTCTCGAAGGCTACACCGTGCGCCGCCGCGGCGCGAAACGCAGCAGCAAGCCCTTCTGGCGCACCTTCCCGACCCCGAATTCCTCGCTCGAACCGTGACCGGAGAGCACATGGAAATCCGCAAGTTCCACGGCATCGGCCTGCCCTACGTCAAACCGGTGCCGCAGACCGGGCTCCTGATCGCCATCGAGGGCACCGACGGCGTCGGGCGTTCCACCCAGGTGGCGCGCCTCAAGGAATGGCTCCAGATCGAAGGCTACGGCGTGGTCGAGACCGGCTGGACGCGCTCGACCCTCATGGCCAAGTCCATCGACATGGCGAAGGCCGGGAACATGCTCAACCCGCTCACCTTCAGCCTGCTCTACGCCACCGACTTCGCCGACCGCCTGGAGAACCAGATCATCCCCGCCCTGCGCGCCGGCTTCATCGTCCTCGCCGACCGCTACATCTATACGGCCTTCGCCCGAGATCTGGTGCGCAAGGCCGATCCGGTGTGGGTGCGCCAGCTCTTCGGCTTCGCGCTGGTCCCCGACCTGGTCTGCTACCTGCGGATCGGGGTCGAGGACCTGGTGCGGCGCGTGCTGGAGTCGGGCGGCATGAACTACTGGGAAAGCGGGATGGACCTGCACTTCGGGGATGAACTGTATGATTGCTTCCGCAAGTACCAGACGCTGATGCTCAAGGAATTCGACAAGATGACGGACGAGTACGGCTTCCGGGTGGTGGACGCGGCGAAGCCGGTGGACCGCATCCAGGAGCAATTGCGGGAG
>JACRIP010000398.1 GCA_016220045.1 Planctomycetota bacterium | reverse complement strand
GTTCGGCCGCCCCGGGGTCGCGGCCGATCCGTACGCCCCGCCCTTCCCCGCTCCGCCGACCGCGCCGCTGCCGCCGGTCCCTCCGCCCCCGCCGGCGCTGCCCGCGTTGCCGCCGCGGCCGACCTTCGCCGCCGAGCGCGCCGCGCTGCGCTTCCTCGATCACGCCGGCTCCTGGTTCATCGTCTGCAGCTTCCTCGCGCTGCTCAACCTCGCAACCTCGCCGCGCGCCTTCTGGGCCGCCTGGGTCGCCATCCCCTGGGGCTTCGTGGTCGCGCTGGAATTCGTCAAGCTGTTGACCACGGTGGTCCGCGCCCACGGCGAGCGCCCGGCCGGCTCGCCCTACCCGGCCTTCGGCTCGGGTTCCCCGCGCGCCTTCGCGCTGCCCGACGTCCGCGAGTCCGGCTACCGCTTCCTGCACAAGGCCGGCTCCTTCGTGGTCGGCAGCCTCTTCCTGGCCGCCATCAACGCCATGACCAGCGGCTCGCCGTGGTGCCTGTGGGTGATCCTGCCCTGGGGCATGGCCCTGGCCTTCGACGCGCAACGCTTCGGGCTGCGCCGCCTGCTGCGCGCCCGCTGGCTCCCCGCCGACGCGCGCGATGCGGCGGGCGCGGCGAGCGACGATCCGGCGTTCACCGGAGCACCGGCGTCGCTGTCGGCCGGCGGTTCGGCGGAGGCCGGCGAGCTCGCCCCGCCCCGCCAGGGCCGGCGGCTTTCGGCGATCGCGACGCTCGGCTGCCTCTCGGTCCTGGTCGTGGCGCCGCTCGCGCTCGGTTTCGCCGTGGTCTGTGGCGTCTGGCTCGCGCTGCACGTCCCGAGCATCGCCCCCAGCCTGCTCCAGGAAATACCCGGCCTGACGACCGAGATCATCCTCGACGCCGTGATCCTCCTCAGCGGCCTGTGTTTCCTCGCGTCGCTCGGACTGCTTTTCCTCAGCCGACTGGGGTCCTGGGCGTTTCGCCGCAACCCCGGGCGGCTGGTCGGGGCCCCGGCGGTGCGCTGGTGCGGCCGCCTCGGCACCCTGCTCCTGGTCTGCTCGCTCGGCGTCGGGGCCTCCCTCGTGGTCCAGCCCGAGACGCACGCGGCGATCGAGGGCCTGATCAGTCAGGTGCGCGTCCGCACTTCCAGTCGCACCTTCACCTATCCGCTCCCGGCGGGCGGCCCGCGCGCGCTGGTGATCCGCAATCCCCACGGGGGCGTCACCCTGCGGCCGGTCGCAGGCGACCAGCTCACGATTTCCACCGAACTCGCCTTGTCGATCTTCTCCGCGCGGCGCCCGTCCTCCCAGCTCTCCGCCTGGATCGCCGAGCCCCCGGTGACGGTGCGCGCGGACGATTCCACGCTCGACGTCGCGGTCGGCGAGGCGTTCGGGGCAGGTGGAGTACCCGAGATCGGCCCGGCCCCCGCGGGCGCGGCCCCGCCGGTTCCGGCGCGCACCGGCCCGGCCATCGACGTGGTCATCGGCATCCCGTCGGCCTGCGCCTCGTCGATCGAAGTGCGTGAAGCCGGGCCGAGCGGACGCCGCGGGCTCTTCGGGAGGCGTGCCGGGTCGGACGGCGGCGTGCGGCTCTTCAGCCTGTCGGTGCCGGTCCGCGTGCTGGCCGAGGGCGCGGCCTCGGTGAGCGCCGAGCGCCTCGGCGCCGGCATCGAGGTCCGCTCCGTCTCCGGCGACGTGGTGCTCGAACAGATCGGGGGCATGGTTTCGGTGGTGAGCGTGAGCGGGGACGTGGTGGTCGACGACGCCTCGTCCAATGTGAAGGTGGAAACGCAGTCGGGGGACGTCGAGATTTCCAATGCGCTCGCGGCGCTCTCGGTGCGGACCACCAGCGGCGAGATCGACGTCCACAGCGCGCGCACGCCGGCCGACGATTGGAAACTCACTTCGGTCTCCGGCGAGGTGCGCGCCACGATTCCGGAGGACAGTCGCGGTCCGTGCATGTCCATTGAGTTCCGCACCCTGGGCGGCCCGATTCTCGCGCCGGGGACGAAGTTCCAGATCCTGTCGCAGGACCGCGGCCGGCTGGTCCGCTTCACGCGCGACGGGAATGCGCCCACGCTGCGCGTGACGACGGAGAGCGGCGGATTGAGCCTCCGGTAGTGACCTCCCGATTCCTCTCCCCATTTGCGAATTCGCGCAGGGATTCCGTCCCGGCCGCCGTCTAGTTCTCCGGAAGCGCTTCCCAGAATTCCCCGGGGCTGGCGCCGGGCTTGCCCGGCATTCATCCGGCGGACGCGAGTGGGGAGAACCTGCCGTGGACTGGAAACAGCTTGGTCTTGCGCACTGGGAAAAGCTCGGACTCGGGGCCGCGGGCGCAGCGCTTCTGGCAACGACGGCGACCGCTCTGCTGGGCGCGGGCGGCGGCGCCGCGGGGGAGCGGGTGGCGCAGATGGACCGGCTCGCGGGCGACGTGCGCCAGCGGCTGACCGAGACGCGGGCGCCGGCCCTCGCCGTGCGCTCCTACGGCGACGCGACGCGCGACGCGTGGGCGAGCGTGGAGGCCGCCGACCCCGCCTCCGACTGGACCATGTACTACCCGACGCGCATCGTCGAGCTGCCCATCCA
Source organism: Planctomycetota bacterium (assembly GCA_016220045.1). Classification (GTDB taxonomy): domain Bacteria; phylum Planctomycetota; class MHYJ01; order WSZJ01; family JACPWG01; genus JACRIP01. Next base: position 1,580 of record JACRIP010000398.1, on the reverse strand, counting down.
GCCGCCGCCACCGCCCGGCGGAGGCGCGGGCGGCGGGACCTCGACCGAGGCCGAACCCCGACTCTTCCCGCCGGAGCTGAGCGTGACCGCCGTCGGTCCGCGCGCCCTGGCGCTCGCCTGGACCCTGCCCGAGGCGGCGCGCGGCGTGGAACGCTTCCGCATCGAACGGCGCGTCATGGCCTCCGGGCCGCGCGGCGCCGGCCGGCCTACCGAATTCGCGCCGGTGGCGACCGTCTCGGACGGGGAGCGGACCTTCTCCGATCCGTCGGCCACGCCCGACACGACCTATGCGTACCGGGTGATTGCCGTAGCCAACAACGCGGCGACCGCCGCGGGTGCGCCGCGCACGGCGCGCACGCCCTCGGACCTGCGCCTGGTGTTCGCGGGCGGGTCCGCGGCCGCCGCCGTCATCCGCATCGAGCGCGCCGCCGGGGACGGCCTGCCCGCGCTCACCCACGCCTTCCAGGTCAAGGTCGGCGAGGCGGTCGGAGGCATCGTCCGGCTCTACGTGAACGGCAAGCCGACAGCGGTGGACTTCGGGACCGGGCTTACCCTGACCGCGCTCGGTCCGGTCGATCTGCCCCTGCCGGCGGTGCTGGGCCGGGCCGGGACGCGGAGCGTGCTGCGCGCGGAGCTGACCGCGCCGGGCGGCGAGCGCACAACGCTACTGCCCGAAGGCATCGGGGGTGTATAATCGCGCGGGTCGGACGCGGGGCGCCGGGGTGGGACCCGGCGCCCCGGGAAGCGCGGAAGGCGCGCGTGCCGGAGTGCGGTGTGTCGGCGAGGCGAGCGACGTGGAACCGGAAGACGCCATCCTGGTGGAGCGATCGCGCGCGGGCGACCGCGCCGCCTTCGAGACGCTGGTGCGCCGGCACGCGAACCTGGTCGGCAGCATCGCGTACAACATCGTGAAGGACATGGAAGCGGCGCGCGACGCGGCGCAGGAGACCTTCCTGAAGGTGCACCGGCACCTCGACCGGTTGGAGGAGCCGGCGAAGTTCAAGGCCTGGGTCTCGGGCATTGCCCGTACCACGAGCATCGACTGGCTGCGGCGCACGCGGGTCAAGACCCTCTCGCTCGACGTGATGCGCGAGCACGGGGGCGACGTCGAGGCGCCGCCGGTCGCGGAGCTGCCGGTCGGCGGCGGCGCGAGCCTGGAACGCGAGGAGCTGTACGAGCGCGTGCTGATGGCGCTCAACTCGCTGCCGGCGATCTATCGCGAGGTGATGCTGCTCAAACATCTGCGCCGGATGTCGTACAAGGCGATCGCGGAGTTCCTGAACCTGTCGCCGGCCACGGTGGAGTCTCGGCTCTACCGGGCCAAGCTGCTTTTGAAAGACCTCCTGGGAAACATGTATCCGGAGCGCTGACCCATGGCCTGCTCCGATCTGGGGCATCTGCTTTCGAAGCTGGTGGACGGCGAGCTCGCGCCGGCCGAGCGCGCGCGCGTGGAGGAGCACCTGGCCGGGTGCGCTCCGTGCCGCGCGGAGCTGGAGGTCCTGCACCGCAACGAGCAGCTCGTGCGCGAGGCGCTGTGCGCGCGCTTTTTCGAGAACGACCTGGCGGACGGCGTGTTGCGC
>JACRIP010000396.1 GCA_016220045.1 Planctomycetota bacterium | reverse complement strand
AGGCTGGAGGTGCTTCGATTGGGCGATTTGGCGATTGTGTGATTGGGCGATTACGGAGCCGACGCGGTAGCGCCATCCCGCCAAGGCGACTGACGAAAAGCTTGCCGGGAAAACACGCTTTCAGACATTAGTAGCACAGAGGCACAGAGACGACGGGAAAGAGGAGCAGGCCGGTACGCGCCAGGGCGCGGGGCGAGGTCCCGTGGTGAAGGTGCGGAACGGCCTGCTCCTCGTTCCCGTCGTCGTCTCTGCGTCTCTGTGCCTCTGTGGTTCAGTCGTCGTTGCGCAATACCGGACATGCACCCAATCCGGTGGCCCGCGGGGCGGGCATCCCCCTTCGCCTCCCGGCTACGGTGGACCGGCGAGGGCTCGCCCCGACAAGCCCTGTGGGCCGTCAGATCCGGCGTCGGCGGGACACTAGAAATCGATCTCGATCCCGGTGACGACGTTCACGCCCGGCTCCACCACCTGCCGGGAGTGGACCTCGCGGTACTCCTTGTCCAGGAGGTTCTCGATCGACACGACGAGCCGGCCGGCGAGATTCTCCCGACGCACGAGCTCAACGCCGCCGCGCAGGCCGACGACCGCGTAGCCGGGCATCTCGAAGCCGGCGCGCAGGGCCGGATTCGCGGCGCTCAGGTTGAAACCCGGGTCCACGGCGTAGGCCACGTCGGTCTCGTCGTCGGGGGCGTGGCGCGTGTAGCGGTCCACCATCCGGACCGTGGCTTCGATCCACCAGGGGCGCGGTTCGGTGCGCTCGTAGCGCACGCCCAGCAGCCCGTTCAGGGGCGGAATGAAGCGCAGCGGCGCGTCCAGGAACTTGTCCCGGCCGAAGGTGTAGGTCAGGTTGCCGAACAGGGTCAGGCCGTCGACCGGCCGATACGCGAGGCTCCCCTCCACGCCGCGCACGAACGCGGTGCCGATGGTCTGGTTCTGCCGCGCCTGGGTCGTGCCGACCCCCGGCACGTCGAAGGCGCCCGCGCCGACCGGGACGATCGTCGGATCGAGGTCCAGGTAGTAGGCGGAGACCGCGGCGGTCAGGCGTTCACCCGCATAGCGAGGCCCGAGCTCGTATTGGATCGCCTCCTCCGGCTGGACCCCGGGACTCGGGATCGTGGATACGCCGGTCACCTGAGTCGGCACGCCGAAACTGATCGCGTCGCTGAAGTTCGGCGCGCGGAACCCGGTGCCGACGCTGCCCGCGAGGGCCGCCTCCTCGGTGAACCACCAGACGGCGCCCGCGCTCCAGGTCACGGAATGCCACCACTCGTCGAGGTCGAGATCGTTCAGCGTGAACGGCGTCACCGCATCGATCGGGCGCGGAGCGGAATCCAGGTGGGTGGCTTCATAGCGGATGCCGGCGGTCAGCGTGAGGTTCTCGCGCAACGAAATTTCGGCGAGCGCGAAGGCGTCGTAGACTTCGTAGCTGCCGTCCGGGGTTTGCCCTGCCGGCTCGGACACGACGACGGCGCCCGTGGCCTTCGTGGTCCGGCGCAGCCGCAGGGAGCTGCCGATCTTCTCGAGGCGATAGTCGCCGCCCCACACCAGCTTGTGCTCCCGTCCCACGCGAACCGGGGTCACGCCCTGGAAGCCGGCGCCGTAGACCGACTGGTCCCGGGTCGTCTCGCGGCGATCGAATCGGGTCGAGCTCTCCGCGGTGCGGAAGCCGAGCGAGTCGAACTGCTGCAGGTAGGACCACGCGTCGAAAGAGTCGAGCGCGGCGCCCAGGTCGCGTCCCCGGTAGGAGAGTTTGGCGAGGTCGCGCTCCTCCGCCGGATCGAAGAGGGTCGGAATGCGGCTAGGGTTGTTCTTCGACTGCGTGTAGCGATACACGTCGTTGCGGCCGAAGCGCTGGAAGGAGGCTTCCACCAGGTGCTGCTTCCCGGGTTTCCACCCGAGTCGGGTGTAGAAGCCCTCGGTCTCGTAGGCGGTGTCCTTGACCTCGCCGAAGTCGCCGCCGCCGTCGTAGTGCTTGGCGTCCGAGAAGCCGCCGCCGGCGAGGAGCGAGAGGTGCGGACTCGACACCCAGGCGTAGGAGTCGTTGGCGAGGAGATCGTCGACGGAGCCGTAGCGGGTCGTGACGCGCCCGCCGTAGAGGACGCCCTGCTCGGGGTAGGTGGGCACGCGGCGCGTGATGACGTTGACGATGCCGCCGATCGCGTCGCTGCCGTACTGGAGCGAGCCGGGTCCGTGGAGGACCTCGATCCGCTCGATCGCGCCGGGCGGAATCGTGTTCAGGAAGGCGTTCGGTCCCCCGAAGAGGGCCGAGTTGTTGACGCGGATGCCGTCGTAGAGATAGAGGACGCGGGGTCCGATCTGGCCGCGCAGGATGGGCGATGCGCCGGCCGGGCCGTTCCGGTGGTTCCACACGCCCGGCACCTCGTCGAGCATACGTCCTGGGGTGGCTGCCTGACGCCGGCGCAGTTCGCCCTCGGTGGCGACCGATACGGACTGCGGCACGTTCAGGAGATTCTCCTCCATGCGCGTCGCGGTGACCGTGATTTCCCCCAGGAAGACGTCGTCGCTTGTCCGGGAGTCCGTCGGGGCCGCCGCGCTCCGCGGGACGGCACGGTCCGGGGCTTCACCCTGCGCCGGCCGCTCGCCCGCCGCCTGCGCGTCCGGGCCGGTCGGCTCCTGGGCCCACGCGAGGGGCGCCGCCACCAGCAACCACACCAGAGCCCGGCAGAGCGTCCTCACGCTACCTCCACGTCCAGGGGTTGTCGAATCCGCAAACTCGCCGACGCGTTCAGGGCGGAGCTGCCGCGCGGGCGGACCCCCAGCACGTCTTGCGCAAACAAGCTGCTGCGGGCGCTGCGCCGAACGGCGCGCGCCCTGACCGGGGTGGCGGAGCGGGTCCGTCACGGGCGAGCACAGGAAGACAATCCGGACCGCGCCGGTTTTGACCGATTCCGATTTTTTTGAAATCCGCCCCGCCGTGGCTCACCGGCGGACGCGCCCGATCGGCGCCTACGACCCCGCCGCCCGCCGCGCCCGTACCTGCTCCAGGACCGCCCGCGCCTCCGCCCGACCCGCCTCCTCCTCCGGTCGATTCCCGAGATCGGCGAGCGCCCGCTCCAGCTCCGCCTCGGCCTCCAGGTCGCGCGCCTGTGCGGCCAGCGCCCGGCCCAGGAGCAGGCGCGCCGCGCCGTCCTCCGGGGTTTGCCGGAGCAGCTCGCGCAACGCCTCCTCCGCCTCCGCCGGGCGGCCGCCGCCCACCAGCACGCGTCCGAGATGGAAGAGCGCGGGCCGAGCCTCCGGCCCCGCGCCGGCCGCTTCATGCCCGAGCCCCAGCGCCTCCGGAATGCGGCCCTGGGCGTCGAACACCAACCCGAGCTCCACCGCCACCGCGGCCGCCGGCGCCAGGGCGAGCGCGCGCTCCAGCGCCGCCGCCGCCGCCACGTAATCCTGGCGCGCGCGCGCCACCTGCCCGAGAACAAACCACCCGTCGCCCGACAGCGGATCGACCTCCGTCGCGCGCGTCAAGGGCGCGAGCGCATCCTCCAGGCGCCCCTGCGCCGCCAGGGCGCGGCCGAGCATCCGCAGGCCTTGCGGCGCACCCGGCGCGCGCGCCATCGCCTCCCGGCTCAGCCGTTCCGCTGCCGCCGGCTGCTCGCGCCGGAGCGCGACCTCCGCCTGCCCGCACCAGCCGAGCGCTCCGCGGATCCCCGGATACTCCGCCATCCTCCGAGAGAGCGCCTCGGCCGCGATCAGGTCCGCCTCGGCCAGCGCCAGCGCGGCGCGATTCGCCAGCGCCTCCCCGGCGAAGGGGTCCACCCTCCGCGCGCGATCGTAGCTCGCCGGGGCCTCCGCGCGGCGGCCGGCGCGCGCGAACGCCGACGCCTGGATCGAGAGGTAGAGCGGATGGTCGGGCGCGAGCCACAGGAAGTGACGGGCCGCGCGCAACGGCTCGCCGACGACCCAGGCGCCGTAGCCGGTGGCGGCGGCGTGCGCCAGGAGCACGAGCCCGGCGAGCGCTCCGGCCCGGCGCCGCCGCCGTAACGGGTCGGCCGCCCCGGGCGCCGGCGCGCCGCCCAGGACCGCGCCGAAGGCGAGGCAGACGCCCAGCGACGGCAGATAGCAGAAGCGTTGCGCGCCCGGCCCGTACATCGGCACCAGGAGCCCGGAGACCGGCAGCAGGAAGAGCCCCGCGCCGAGCCAGCCGCAGGCCGGCGCCGACCCGCGCCGCGCCCACGCATACAGCGACCACCCGATCATCCCCGCCAGCCAGGCGGCGGCGAGCCACGCGCCCGGCGCGTCGGGCGCGGCCCAGGCGAACTGGTTCTGGGCGTAGGCCGGGAGCGGCAGGAAGCCGACGAGGAAGCCGGTCACGTATTCCGTGAGGAAGAAGCGGGCGAGGGTGAGCAGGACGACGAGCCGGGGCACCCCGGCCGTGAAGTCGCCGAATTCCTCGGCGGCGCCGGCCATGGCGTGGCGGCGCAGGGCGAGGTAGAGGGCGAGGGGCAGGAGGAAGCCGGCGGCGCGCCCGAGGCCGGCCCACCAGGCGCCGCGGGGCCGTCGGTGGGGGAGCCGCTCGCAGAGCCAGAGCATCGCGGGCAGCGGCGCGGCGCCTTCGTAGGCGAAGAGGGCCAGGAGGTACGCCGCGAGCGCGCCCAGGTAGGCCGGGCGCGAGTTCCGCAACCAGAGCCAGAACGCGGCGAGGACGAACGGCCCGGCGAGGGGGCCGGACCGCTGCGCCGTGTAGGCCACGGACTCGACGTGCACCGCGTGCACCGCGAAGAGGAGCGCGGCGAGGAAGCCGGCGGTCCGGGAGCCCAGGAGGCGGGCGGCGACGGGGAAGAAGAGGAGCGCCGTCAGCGCGTGGCACAGGGTGTTGACCAGGTGATAGCCGTAGGGCTCCATGCCGCCGACGGCGTGATTGAGCGCGAGCGACCAGGTGTAGAGCGGGCGGTAGCGTTCGAGTCCGAAGCGGGGGGCGACGAAGTGCGCCCACAGGTCGGGGCCGAGGCGGGCGACGCCGCCGTTGGCGAAGACGTTCTCTTCGTCCCAGTAGAATGCGCCCGGGAGGGCGGGCGCGAAGACGGCGGCGGCGGCGAGAAGGACGAGGAGCGCGAGCAGGAGGTCGAGCCGGCGCGGGTCGGCGGCAGGAGCCGGGAGGGGCGCGGACGGGGCGGGGTCCGACATCAGGCGCTATCCCGAGGGGAGGAGATCGCCGCGTGGCAGGGGCGGCGGCGATGGGCAGGGGTACTCTACCGCCCGCGGATCCAGCCTGTCAACGCCCGGGGCCTGCTAGAAATCGATCTGCCCGCGGAAGAGCAGCGCGTTCTCGGAGTCCGCGGTGCGATGCTCGAACTGCACGTCGCGGTCGAACTCGTTGTGGACGAAATCGGCCATGAAGCGCAACGAACGCGCGAGCTGCCAGTTGACGCCCACGGTGACCGAGGAGATGCCCTGCGCCGAGGCGCGCGTACCGGAGTCGTTCGCGAAACCGGCCTCGAACAGGTCAAGACCGTAGGTCAGGCGGTGGTAGCGCGCGGTCACGTCGAGCGCGCCCCAGTGGCCGGCTCCCGGCGCAAACGCGTGCGCCGGCAGGATGCGCCCCTCGACCGGCTTGTTCTCGCCCGTGATCAGCCAGGTGGCGGAGACGTACCAGGCGTCGGCCTCGATCTCCTCGCGCCGCCCGTTCGACAGCTCCTTCAGCTCCTGCTCCTGCCGCGCGTACTCGGCGCGCAGCGTCAGGTTGCGCCAGCCCCAGGAAAGCTCCGCGCCGAAACGGGTGCGCGCGCCGTCGTTCACGAGGTCCGCGTCGGCGTCGAGCCAGCGCGTGCCGGTCTCGGTCGAGGTCACGTCGGTGAACGCGACGTCGTCCTGCCGCCCGTAGGTGCCGGCGAGCCCGAGGCGCAGGCCCGCCAGCGCCGCCAGCGCCGTCTTCTTGAAGGGCCAGGCCGTGACCCGCGCCGCCACGTCCTTCTCGTCGTCGGTGTCGAAGACCGCGCGGCCCCGGCCGTTGTTCACGCCCGCCTCGTAGCCGAATTGCCCGTCGCAGAGCTTGCCCCAGACCATCACGCCGATATCGCGCCCGGGCGCGAGGCGGTTCAGGTTCGAACGCTCGACGTAGTCCACGAACAGGTCGTTGCTCAGCTCCTCCTGGCTGAACGGCTCCTTGAACTGGCCGAGGCGCAGATTGAAGGCCGGATGCGGCGTCCACCCGAGGTAGGTGTCCATCGGGGTGCCGGTGGCGCTGGAGGAGCCGGTGGGGAAATCGAACTGCACCTTGTACTCGAACTGCTTGAGCAGCGTGCCGCCGATCGTCGGGCGCGCCTGCCGGACGAAGAAGCCGTCGGGATTCGTGCCGGCGCCGGTGGGATGGTCGAAGATGGAGCGGTAGTGCAGGAAGACCTGGCCGGCGACGAACGCATCGAAGTCGCCGTTGGCGGACTTGAAGCGCAGGCCGTCCTTCCAGGCGACCTCGAGCGGAAAGGCGTCGGCGGCGGGCTTCGGGAGCGGGGTCGCCGCGGGGGCGGCGGTACCGGCGGGCGGGGCGGGCTCCGCGGGGTCAGGCGGCGGCGGCGCGGCGGGGCGGGTCCCCGGCGCCGCTCCCACCTGCTGCCGGAGCGCCTCCATCTCCCGCACCAGCGCGGCCACCGCCGCCTTCTGCTCGGCCAGCTCCCGGCGTAGGGCCTCCACCTCAGAAGCCGCGGCGGGCGCGTCCGCCCGCGCGACGCCCGGGGCCACGAAGCAGAGCGCCACCACCAGCGCACCAAACCCGAAGCGGACCGACCGGTAGACGGAAGCGAACATGGCGCGCACCTTTCAATGGCGAACCGATACGGGCGGCGAGACGGAGCGTCCCCCCGGGCACGCCCCCTTCGCTTATCGGACGAATCGACGCGCCGCTTGACCGTCCGGCCGGCAATCGTAGAATGCGCGCGCCACCCGGTCCGCACCCGCGCCGCGGTCCACTCACTCTCGGATCCCACGATGCACGCCCAGATCGCCCACGACATCGGCCTCGCCATCATGGTCGCCACCGTGCTCGCCTTCGCGGCGAAGCTCGCGCGCCAGCCCGTGCTCCTGGCCTACATCGGCGCCGGCATGCTGGTCGGACGCAACCTGGGATTCGGGTGGATCCATGAGCAGGCCTCGCTCGACGTGCTCGGCGAGATCGGCCTCGCCTTCCTGATGTTCATCGTCGGGCTGGAAATGGACCTCAAGAAGCTGCTCAAGTCGAGCCGCGACGCGCTGATCCTCGGGCTGGTCCAGGTGGTCGCGAGCGCGGTCCTGCTCTGGGGCGCCGCGTTCGCCCTCGGCTATCGCGGACTGCCCGCGCTCTACCTCGGCGTGGCCGGCGCCTTCTCCAGCACGATGATCGTCGTCAAACTCCTCTCCGACAAGCGCGTGATCGACACCCTCGCCGGACGCATGGTGCTCGCGGTGCTCCTCATCCAGGACGCGATCGCGATCGTGGTCCTCGGGCTCCAGCCCAACCTGACCTCGCCGCAAGCCCTGCCCATCCTGCTCTCCCTCGCCAAGGGCGCGGGCCTCGTGGTCGGCGCGGTCGCCGCCGCCCGCTTCCTGCTGCCGCGCCTGCTCGCCCTCGTCGCCATGCTCCCCGAGGTCCTCCTCCTGACCGCGATCTCCTGGTGCTTCCTCGTCGCCGGGCTCGCCGTCGCCTGCGATTTCTCCGTCGCCATGGGCGCGCTCATCGCCGGCGCCACGCTCGGTGGCTTGCCCTATGCCCTCGACGTGATCGCGAAGATCCGCGGCCTGCGCGACTTCTTCGTCACGCTCTTCTTCGTCGCCCTCGGCGGCCAGCTCCAGCGCCCGAGCGCCGGCCTGCTCGGCGTCGCCGCGCTCTTCTCGGCCGCCGTGGTCGCGAGTCGGGTCTTCACCGTGCTGCCCACGCTGCTCGCGCTGCGCTACGACGCGCGCATCGGCATCCTGACCTGCATCGACCTCGTGCCCGCGAGCGAGTTCTCGATCGTCATCGTCTCGCTCGGGGCGATGCGCTTCGGCCACGTGCCCCAGGAGATCGTCACCATCATCGTCCTCGCCATGATCCTGACCGCCACGCTCACCACCTACGCCGGGCGCTTCGACAAGCGGCTGGTGCAGTTCGGCGCGGCGGCGCTGGCGCGCCTCGGGCTGCGCGGCCGCGCGCGCGCGGAGGGCGCGAGCACGAAGGAGGACGTGGCGCTCCTGATCCTCGGCTGCCACCGGATCACCAGCGCGCTCCTGCCGCGGCTGCGCGAACGCACCGACTACCGGATCGTCGATTTCAACCCGGCGGTCCACCGCGACCTGGCGGCGGGCGGCTACCGCGCGATCTACGGCGACCTTTCGCATGCCGAAACGCTGGAAGAGGCCGGGATCCACCACGCGCAGGTCGTGCTGTCGACGATCTCGGACGACTTCCTGCACGGCACCTCGAACGCCGCGCTGGTGGCGCAGGCGCGCCGGCTCAATCCGCACGCCGTGATCCTCGCGACCGCGGAACGCCGCAGCGAGGCGCGCCGGGTCTACGACGCGGGCGCAGACTTCGTCCTCATCCCGAAGCTCGCAACCGCGGAGGAATTCGCGCGCACGCTTGCCCACGCCGAGGCCGGCGAACGGGAGACGCTGCGCCAGGAAGGCCTCGCCCAGCTCGAGGGCAAGGGCGAGGTTCTGGACTGACGACGGTGGACGGTGGACGGTGGTCAGTGGACGGTGGTCAGTGGACGGTGGACGGTGGACGGTGGTCAGTGGTCGGTGGACGGTGGACGGTGGTCGGTAGCCAGTAGACAGAGGTCTGCTCCCCACGCTCGGATTTCCGTGCGGGACCGCGACCGCGATGACCGCCCGGCGCAGGCGCGGACGCCTGCGCCACCAGGACCGTGGGCGCCGCCATGATCGTTCGCGGGGTCATTTACCGTTGCGGTGCAGGCCTTCCGGCCGGCACCGCACCAGCGCTACGTGCGACTCTCGAGAGCAGAAACCGACCGATGACGCAGAATCCCGCCGACTCGGGGCCAACGTCGGCAACGACCGCGGTCACGTCCGACCCGCCCTACCGGCGCGTACGCTGCGCGGGGGTCGAGGTCGCGTATACCGAGGAAGGCAACCCGGCCGGGCCGCCGATCCTGCTCCTGCACGGCGTGCCCGGCACGGTACGGGACTTCCGGTACCTGGCGCCGCACCTCGCCGGCGCGCTGCGCGTGCTGCGGCTCGATCTCCCGGGCTTCGGCGAGAATGCGCGCGTGCCGCTCGCCGACCAGTCGCCGGCGGGGCGCGGCCGCTGGGTGCTCGCCGCCGCGGACGCGCTCGGCCTCGACCGGCTCGCCCTGCTCGGCCACTCGATGGGCTCGGCGCCGGCGCTCGCCGCCTCCGCGCTCGCCCCCGCCCGCGTCCTCGACTTCGTCTCCATCTGCGGCGTCGGTCCGCGCCGGCATCGGGGAATCACCCGGTCCACCGGAACGTTTCACGGCATCCACGCGCTCCTGGCCGTCCCCGGAGTGCGCGGGCTGCTCGCGGCCGCGGTGCGCCGGGCCTACGGCCGCCTCGGCTTCAAGGGGGTCGACGGCTACGGTTGGCGGGACTTCCGCACCCACTTCGACATTCTGCGGCGGCTCGATTTCGCCGTCCTCGGGGGCTGGATCGACGGCCTGCAGGTGCCGGCGCTCGTGGCCTACGCGCATGACGACCGCCTGGTCGAACGGGCGGTCAGCGAGGAGCTCGCCCGCCGCCTGCCGCGCGCGACGGCGCTGGCCTTCGCCGAGGGCGGGCATTACCTGCAGAAGCACCGTGCCGCCGAAATCGGGCGGGCCGTGGTGGCGCGGCTGACGGGGCCGGGAAGGCACTCATGACGGACGCAACACACGGCGCCGCAACGGACGCGGACTCGGGTATTTCCCTGGACCCGGAGGAACTGGTCCGGCGGTATCAGCGCCGGGTCTACGCCGTGATCTACCGCCTGGTCGGCACGCACGCCGAGACCGACGACCTGAGCCAGGAGGCGTTCCTGCAGATCTTCCGCTCCCTGCCGCGCTTCCGCGCCGGCACCGACCTCGACGCCTGGGTCTACCGGATCGCCTCGAACGTCGCGGTGGATTTCCTGCGGCGCCGGGCCAAAGACACGCGCCTCCTGACGCGCCTGCGCGCCGCCCCGCCGCCCGAGGAGGTCGGTCCGGCCGCCGCGCCGGATGCGGAGGTCGCGCGCGCCGTCCGCACCGCGGTCGATGAACTGCCGCCGGACCAGAAGAGCGCCATCGTGCTGCGCATCTTCGAGGGCCGCAGCCACGAGGAAATCGCGCGCATCCAGGCCATCCCCCTGGCCACGGTGCGCTGGCGGCTGTTCACCGCCCGACGCAAGCTGGAGGGGTCGCTCGGGTCTTTGCTGGAGGAGTGAGGCGGATGTAGAGGGCCGGGATCGTGAGGACGGCCGGGATGTCGGGTGGTACGATTGGGTGATCGGGCGATTGGGTGATTACGGGGACCGCGTCGCGTGCGACCGGCGTCGCCTGCCACGCACCGCGCTTCCCCCCCGCGTCCCCCTCCCCCGCCGCAGCGGGGGAGGGTCGGGGAGAGGGTATGTTCGCATCACCCGTGGCTTCCGCTTCGACTTTTTTCGCAGCGGGTCAAACGCCGGCCCGGCAGCTCCGATTTCTATTCTGATCCGACGACCCACACCCAACCGGGAGATCGACCTCGTGACCTGTACCGAAGTCCTGGCCTGCCTGCACGAGTTCAGCGACGGGGCGGTGACCGACCCCACCGCCGTGGAAGCGATCACCGCGCACCTGGCGGGCTGCCGGGGGTGCCGCGTCGCGCGCGAGCGCGTGCGGGCGCTCGAAGCGCT
>JACRIP010000382.1 GCA_016220045.1 Planctomycetota bacterium | reverse complement strand
CGGCGGCCCGCGGCGTTCGGCGGCGGCCGCGGCCGCGTCGGACAGTTGCTGCTGGTAGAGCCGGCTCGCCTGCCGCAGGAAGGCCCGCTCGCGCCGCGAGAGCGCATCGAACCCCTCCCGATGGATGCGCTCCAGCAGCACGTCCACCGCCGCGCGCACGCGGATCAGGCGATGCTTCGCCGCCCGCCGCCGCCGGCGCTCCCAGAACTGGAACCGGCGCGCGACGAACGGTTCGGCCCAGAGGAAGAGCAGCCCGCCGCAAATGCCGCCGCACATCTGGGCGACCGCCACGATGCGCCCATTCTCGGCCACGAGGTACCAGAAGGCGTGGAAGCCGACCATCGTCCAGAAGAACCAGCGCGAGCGCACCATGCCGAAGAAATACCGGTCGGGGAAGCGCATGCCGTGGATGCCGAGCAGGCCCATGACCGCGCCGACCGAGCCGATGACCGGCGCGGGCGGCCCGGACACCGCCGCCAGGCAGGCCATGGCCCCGCCGCAGCCCCCGCAGGCGACGTAGGCGGCGAGGACCTTCGGCGCCCCCCAGCGCGCTTCGAGGTCCGCCGCCACCAGCCAGAAAATCCCCGCGCACAGCACCAGCGGCAGGAAATTGTGCAGGAACAGGTGCGTGATCAGTTGCCACACCCACCCGTGGCGCAGCACGCGCGTGGCGTCGAGCCCCAGGTAGTAGACCAGGTCTTTCCCCGATGCTTCCGCGGCGTGCACGGCCAGAAGCTGCTGGAGCCCGAAGAGGACCAGATTCAGGCCCAGAATGAGGGCGAAGGAGCGCACCCAGCGTCCGCTGTAGTTGAGCTCCCGGCTTGACTTGTACCCTTGTCGCTTCATGGCGGGCCCCTCTCCGGATCGGACGTCAAAATTATAGCACCCGGTAAATCGATTGCAAGCCGGGGTGTTGCGCGGGGTGCCGGCCGCCGCGACCCGGTTTCGCTTGTCCACCCCCCGGACCGGTGCTATGTTGACCGCCGATCCGTCATCCTGCCGGCTTCGGTCCGCACGCATTTCACAGGGAGCTCCGCGCCATGATGTTCCGTCTTCAACAGCTCGCGATCCTGGCCGTCGTGGCCGCCGCCGGGTACATGGCCTACAACTACCTCTCCGGCACCGCCAACAAGACGGTCGACCAACTGGTGACCGACTACTGCACCGGCAACGCGGTCGAGTCCGGCCTGGCGCAGAAGACCCTGTCCTCCCGCGCCATCGACGGCAGCCTGCCGCCCAGCACCTTCATCGGCTGGGCCTACGATCCGGACGAAAAAAAGAAATTGCTCTCCCTCGCGCTGATCGCCAAACGGCCGACCAAGGAGGGGCGCAAGGTGGCGTTGAAGCTGCTGAACGAGCGGTCGGTACCGGTGCGCATCGGCGCCGTACAGGTGTTTCAGGTCACCAAATCGAAGGAAGCGGTCGAGCCGTTGATGGCCACCATGAACGAGAGCGACGCCGACCTGTCGCTGGGCGCGCGCTCCGCGCTCGAGTTCATCACCGACCAGCGCTTCAAGGAGACGGGGAAGTGGAAGGAATGGTGGGACATGAACCGCGCCACGTTCACGGTGACTGAAAGCGACTAGCGGCCCACGCGGGCGGGGAGCCACGGGGTCCGGCGAACGACGATCAAACGGCAGCACTTTCGGATGGGTCCACGGATGAAGTCGGTCGTTTCCTGGGTCGTCCTGGCGGGGATCACGGTGGTGATCCTGCTGACGGCCATCCAGTTTGCCGGCGAACTCAAGGAGGGGACGGCGGTTTCGGCGGCGGACGGTCGCTACGCGCCGGCCGCGACGCCGGCGCGCAACGACGCGGTCGAGGCCGCGACGGCGGCGGCGCTCAAGCGGAAGGAAGCGGAACTGACGGCGGAAGTGGCCCGCCTGACGACCGAGCGGGACGCGATGAAGGCGCGGCTGGCGGCGCTGGAGAAGCTGGCGCAGGCCGCGGAGGCGGCGCGGGCGGCGGCCGCGGCGGCGCCGACGGCGGGAGCGGCGGCGGGGGGGACGCCGGCACCCGCCGAGGCGGCCAAGCCGGAGGCGCCGACGCGCGAGTCGGTGGCGGCGGCCTTCGGCGCCATCGCCGAGGAGGGGGTCTTCGCCTACGGCGGCGAGGGCATGAAGAAGGTCATCGCCGGCGTCAAGGCGCTGGGCAAGGAGGGCCTGGAGTTGATGGCGTCGCAGCTCAAGGACGGCGCCTCCTCCGCGGCGCGTTTTCTGGCCGCCGCGATCCTGGAGGGGGTGGGCGATCCGGCGGCGGTGCCGGCGCTCGAGCTGGCGCTCAAGAGCGACGCCGACGCGCTGGTGCGGCGCATGGCCTCGCACGCGATGGCGGTCATGCACCCGGACGAAGCCCTCAACGCCCTCGACGACGCGATGCGCCACGACGCGGATTGGGGCGTACGCGCAAATTCCGCCTACGGCCTGGCCAAGGCCGGGCGGCAGGAGGGCGTCGAGGGACTGGTGAAGTTCTACCAGGACCCGACCGTCGACGCGGCGACCAAGCCGGCGATCCTGGGCGGGCTGATGGACGTGGCGGCGCCCTCGACCGCGCCGATCTTCCGCGCGCTGCTCAAGGAAAAGCAGGAGATCGGCTTCCACCTGATGGCGATCAAGGCGCTGGAGAAGATGAAGGACGTGGATTCGCTGACCGAGCTGCGCGTCCTGATCAACGACCCGCAGGTGGACGGCTCGGTCAAGGCGGCGGCGAAGGGCGCGTACAACGCGATCAGCGGACAGGTGGAGTACAAGTAGGGGAGGCGCCGGCCTTGGCCTGGGACCCGGGTCAATACCTGAAGTTCGAGGAGGAGCGCACGCAGCCGGCGCGCGACCTCCTGGCGCGCGTGCCGACGGTGCGGCCGGCGCGCGTCGCCGACCTGGGCTGCGGGCCGGGAAACAGCACGGCGCTCCTGGCGGCGCGCTGGCCCGCGGCGGAGGTCGAGGGCGTGGACCTCGACGAGCGCATGCTGGCCGAGGCGCGGGCACGCGACCCGCGGACCCGATGGGTGCGGGCCGACGTGCGCAACTGGCGCCCGGCGCAGCCGGTGGACGTGCTCTTCTCGAACGCCACCCTCCAGTGGTTACCCGACCACGCGGCGCTCTGGCCCGCGCTCCTGGCACAGGTCGCGCCGGAGGGGGTCCTGGCGGTGCAGATGCCCCGCAACTACGCGGACCCCACGCACCGCCTGATGGCGGAGATCGCGGCCGCCGGACCGTGGGCGGCGCGCCTCGCCGAGCGCGCCCGCACCGTGCCGGTCCACCCGCCCGCCTTCTACTACGACCTGCTCGCGCCGCGGGTCCGGCGGGTCGAGCTCTGGGAAACGCAGTACCTGCACGTCCTGCCCGGACCCGACGACGTGGTCGAATGGGTGAAGGGCACGGGCCTGCGGCCCTACCTGGCGCCCCTCGACGAGCCCGAACGCGCGACCTTTCTCGCGCGCTACCGGGCGGCGATCGCCGCAGCCTACCCGCCGCAGCCGGACGGCCGCGTGCTCTTCCCGTTCCGCCGCCTGTTCGTCATCGCGCATAAATAGGGACAGTCACCGTTTTTCGGCCGCCCGCGGCCGAAAAACGGTGACTGTCCCTATTTTTCGGCCCGCGGCGATGCCGAGCAGGCAGAGTCCCAGGCCCACACCCGAAACCCACAGGCCGAGCTCGACGCTCCACGGCCGATACCGGAACTCCACGCGGTGCGCCCCGGCGCTCAGGAGCACGCCGCGAAAGGCCACATTCACCGGATGGATCGCCGCCGGCGCCCCGTCGACCGCCACCTGCCAGCCCGGGTGAAAGGCGTCCGCCAGCACCAGCCAGCCGGAACGCTCGAGCCGCGCATCCACGGTGACCCGATCCCCGTCCTCGATCACCGCCGCCTCCGTCGGCGCCTCCTCCCCATCCACCCACCCCGCCGGCGGCCGGCCGTCCACCGTCTCCACCAACGCGCGCGTGCGCCAGCGGCGACTCTGCGCCTTCAGCCGCCCGACCGCTTCCGCGGACCCGAGCGGGACAAAATCCGCCGCGTATACCACCCGCGCGCGCGGTAGACAGGTGCGATTGAGATGCACGGTCACCCGGTCATCCGCCAGCACCACCGGATAACACCCGGGATCGCGCCGCAGTCCCTCCCCCAGGCGCACCCCCCGCCCGATCCGCGACACGATGAAGTACCGTACATTCGCCAGATCGCACAGATTCGGATCGAAGTCCCGGCCCACGACGCGGATGGCGGGCCAGGGAGAGATCTTCCCGTCATTGACGGCGTCGATGAACTCCTGATAGCGCGTCAGGTGAAACGCCTCCACCTGCTCCAGCGAGGCGATCCGGTGCATGAGGTTCGTGTTCGGCAGCAGCGCGCCCCAGCCGCCGACCACCCGAAACGGAGTGTTAGTCCGAGTCTTCAGATAGGTCAATACCGGAGTGTCCGGATAGTCGAAGGGCTGCATGGGCTTGACCAGCGTCCGGGTCGCGAGCGCCATGTCGAGCGCGGCCAGCCCGATCAGGACCGCGGCGAGGCGGCGAGCCGGCCAGGCGCGACGCCCGTGCAACAGGAGGACGCCGGCCAGCAGGCCCGCGACGAGCGCGAGCTCCCAGAGGCTGCCGAGCCCGCTCCCGCCGCAGGCCTCGTAACCCAGGGCGGCGAACTCCGCCACGACCAGGCCCAGCCCGAGCCACCGCGTCGCGACCCCACGGCCCCCGCCCGCCGCCAGCCGATCGAGACCGGCCGCGCCGAGAAGAATCAGCCCCAGCACGATCAAGGGCGTGGCATAGCGGCTGTTGGGCGCCAGGGGCGGCGCCGGCACGAGGTTGTGCGGCGGGCAGGTGACGTACAGGATTATCCCGATACTGATCAGCACCGATGCGCGTCGCCGCACCTCGGTATTCAGCAGGCCGAGCGGCGCCAGCGCCAGCGGGACCAGGCCGACGAAGGCGTTGTATTCCAGGCCGGCGCCGACCGGCGAGAGCAGATGGGAGAGGGCCAGAAGCAGCGGTTCCGCGGGCGTGGCAGTCGCGGGTTTCCGCCCGAACACGTAGCTTTCGGAGACGGTCGCCAGGTCCAGGAGGGGCAGGACCTCGATCGCCGCCACCAGGGCGCCCAACCCGACGGCGAGTCCCAGCAATCCCCAGCCACGCGCCCGTCCGCTCGCGCGCGACTGCGTCATGCCGCCCACGATGGCGCAGGCGGCGAGGGCGCAGAACAGCGCCGGCTCCGCCGCGCCGAGCACGCCGGTGACGCCGATCGCCAGACCGAGCGACGCCAGCGCGCGCATCCCCGGCCGCCGCAGCAGCTCCTCCCCGACGCAGAGCAGCCATGGCAAAAAACAAAACACGTGCAGGCTGGGAAAACGCAGATGGTGGAGAAAGAAGCCGTTCAGCATGAAGGCGGTCGCTGCCAGGCACCCCGCCCACGGGGAAAGACCCAGCCGGGCGGCCAGGAGACAGGTGCCCAGGGCGGCGAGGGCCGGCCGCGCGAGGAGAAAGAGGGTTTCCCGGAGGCCGGTCGCGCCCCCGGCGAGCAGCCACTTCAAGGGATTGAAGGGGGCGGACTGTCCGTTTCCCAGGAGGGGCGCGCCGAGGCCGTTCCAGGGCTGCCAGAGCGGTAGCCGGCCCGCGCGCAACGTTTGCAGGATCCAGGTGTCCCAGGGCTGCGACATCAGCTCCGTGCTCTGGTCGAAGTTCAGCTCCCGGAGCGGCCCGGTGGCGGAATACAGGTCGTCATCGTAGGGGAGGAACCGCGCCCCGTCGATCGCGCTCTGGCCGCGCAACGCGTCCTGGAAGCAGACGCACAAGAGCAGGAGCGGAGCGAGCGCCGCGAGCGTCCAACGGCCGCCCGGCGCGGGCGCCGGGGGCGCCGGTGACGGGGGCGCGGCGGAAGAGGCGTCGATGTGCATGGCGATCTGTCGCTACTCCGTTCGTGCATCTCGACCCGACCGGTCGCACGCAGCGAAACCAGGGCCCCCGTCGTACTCGTACTCGTATCTCGTACTCGTACTCGAACGCCCAGGGCATTCGAGTACGAGTACGAGATACGAGCACGAGTACGACGGGGGCGCCATCGTGCCGCCCAGGTGCGCCGGCGGCGGCGGCCCGGGACGCTGCGTCGCCGGCCGGCCCGGCGGGCGACCGCCGCGGCGACCCGGTGCAAGGCTCCGGTCTTCACCCGCAACAGGGCGGCTCGCTGCCGGCCGCCGGCCCGGCATCGCGCAGCCAGCGGTCCGGAAGCGGGTCCCAGCCCGCCAGCGGATCCTCCGCGCCGGTCCGCGCCGCCGGATCCGCCGCCAACGCCAGCAGCCGCACGAGCTGCTCGTCCGCGCGCGCGCCCGCGCCGTCCCCCGCGCCCCCTTCCCCGCGCTCCGCCTCCCGCAGGTAGGGCAGCGCTTCTTCCCAACGCTCGCGCAGGCAGAGCGCATAGCCCAAAAGATACGCCGACGCCGCGCGCCCCGCCGTCGCCGACGCCCGGTGCGCCTCGGTGTACCACCCGATCGCCTCCTCCACCTCCGACATCATCGACAACGACACGCCGCACATCAGCGCCGTCCAATACCGGTCCCCCGACCCCTCCCAGTTCGCCCCGAAAATCTCCAGCGCCTCCGGCCACAGATTCATCCCGGTCAAACACAATCCCAGGCTGTGCATGAGCGTCGGGTCCGCCGGATTCAGCTCCAGCGCCCGCCGCAGGTACGTCACCGCCTGCGCGCCGTGCCCGGCCAGGTGCAGAATCAGACCGTAATTCGCCAGCACTTCATACCGGTCCCCCCACTCCACCAGCAGCCCCTCGAGCAGCCGCCGCGCCCCCGCCAGGTCCCCCTGCCCCGCCCGCTCCGCCGCCGCATGCACCCCCTCCGCGAGCCGCCCTTCCGCCGCGTCCCCCCCTCCCCGGCCCGCGCCCACGCCCGCGCCCAGGCCCGCGCCCGCGCCCGCCGCGTCCGGCCGCCCGCTCATCCCTTGTACGCCGGCAGCCCGGTCACCGCCTCGCCGATGATCAGCGTGTGGATGTCGTGCGTCCCTTCATAGGTGAACACCGACTCCAGGTTCGCCATGTGCCGCATGATCGGATACTCGTCCACGATCCCGCTCGCGCCCAGAATGTCGCGCGCCGACCGCGCGATTTCCAGCGCCCACGAAACGTTGTTCCGCTTCGCGATCGAGACCTGCACGTGGTTCGACTTCCCCTGGTCCTTCAGCCGTCCGAGCTGCAGGCACAGGAGCTGCCCCTTCACGATCTCCGTCACCATCTGCGCCAGCTTCGCCTGCACCAACTGGAAGCCGCCGATCGGCCGGTCAAACTGGATGCGCGTCTTCGAGTAGTTGAGCGCGCAGTCGTAGCACGCCATCATCGAGCCCACCGCGCCCCAGGCAATCCCGTAGCGCGCCTGGTTCAGGCACATCAGCGCGTTCTTCAGGCCCTCGGTCTTCGGCAGCAGGTTCTCCTCGGGGATCTCGCAGTCCTCGAAGATCAGGTCGCTGGTCACCGAGGCCCGCAGCGAGAACTTGTTCTTGATCTCGGGTGCAGTATATCCCCGAGTCCCCTTCTCGACCAGGAAGCCGCGCACCGTGCCGTCCTCGACCTTCGCCCACACCACGGCGACGTCGGCGATCGTGCCGCTGGTGATCCAGCGCTTGGTGCCGTTGAGCACCCAGCGTCCGGCCTTCTTCACCGCGCGCGTGGTCATGCCGCCCGGGTTGGAGCCGAAGTCCGGCTCGGTGAGGCCGAAGCAGCCGATGGCGTCGCCCTTGGCGAGCCGCGGCAGCCACTTGCTCTTCTGCGCCTCCGAGCCGAAGGCGTGGATCGGGTACATGACGAGGGAGCTCTGCACCGAGGCGAAGGAGCGCACGCCGCTGTCGCCGCGCTCCAGCTCCTGCAGGATCAACCCGTAGGCGACGTTGTTCAGGCCCGCGCACTCGTAGCCCGAGATGGTCGCGCCGAACACCCCCAATTCGCCCAGCGGCTTGACGAGCTGCGCCGGGAAGGTCGCCTCCCGGTTGTGCTTCTCGATCACCGGCAGCACGCGCTCGTCGACGAAGGCGCGCACGGTGTCCCGGATCATGCGCTCTTCGTCGGTGTAGAGCGCTTCGAGGCCGTACATGTCGAAGCCGGCGAACTTGATCGTCATGGCGAGGATTCCTTGCTTGATGGAGGTGCGATCTGCGAGGTTCCCGCGCAGCCCCGCACGATAGCACAGCCCGCGACTCGGGTCAAAGCAAATGGCGGCGTAGCGCCCCCCCGCCCCCCCCCACCCTCCGCCGACACCGGTAGCCCGGACCGCAGGCGCGTGGTCTTCCGCCCCCTGACGCCCCCTCGGAGGCTCCGGTGCCGCGGGTGTCCTAGCGGACCGAGTCCTTCAGTTCCTTGCCCGGCTTGAACCCGACGCTCTTCGACGCGGCGATCTGAATGGTCTCGCCGGTCTTCGGGTTCCGCCCCGCGCGCGCCTTGCGCTGCTTCAGCGAGAAGGTGCCGAACCCGACCAGGGCCACGCCCTTGTCCTTCTTCATGCCCTTCTTCACGCTGTCCAGCACCGCGGCGACGATGCGTTCGGCCGAAGCCTTCGATTCCTCGGTCGCGGCAGCCACCGCGTCGATCAAGCCCTGCTTGTTCATGGCCTCACTCCCTGAGAAAAGGTGGTCAAGAATTCCGACCGATGCGACTCGGTTGCGGCGGAGTGCGACCGTGGGGAAGCGCACTCCGGGCGAAATTATTGGGATCTGAAGCCCGCGCGTCAAGTATTTTATCGGAGCCGGGCCCGCGGGCGCGCCGCCTCCCCGGCCCGTTACCGCGGCTTCGGGTCCGCGGTCGTGCCGCCTCCGCCCGCGTCCGGATAGGGCGTAATAATGACGCGCCGCTTGGCCCGGAACTCCTTCCACCAGGTCCGCCACTCGCCGGCGCGGCGCTCCACGACCGCCCGATCCCAGGAGGCCGGGGCGCCCGTGGCCCCAGTGTTTCCGCCGCTCCGGCCCGGCCCGCCGGCGCCCGGCGCCTCCGTGCCCGCGCCGCTCCCCGTACTCGCCGTCTCGCGCAGCGCCGCCGGGTCCAGGTCCTGATTGCGTACCCACTTCTCCAGGCCGCAGATCACCCACGGCGCCAGGTCCCGGTAGTCCAGATGGTTCACCAGGTGCCCGAGCTGATCGAGCTCCGGCGCCGTCCCTTTCGCCGCCAGGGTACGGCAGGTCCAGTAGAGCAGCGTCCCGTTCTTCACCTTCAGCAGGTCGGACAGGAGCGGCAGCAGCTCGGGACCGGCGTTCGCCGCCAGGAAGCGCGAGAGCGGACCGTCCGGCGGATCGTCGAGCGCGAGGCTCAGGCGTTCACCGTGGTTCTCGTCGAAGACCGCCCGCACGGCGCGCACCACCGCCGGCGCGCTCCCCTTGGGATCGATCGCATTGAGCACGGCCACCTGCTCGGCGAGCAGCCGGTCGTACACCTCGACCGGGCTCGGCGCGAGCGCGACCGTGGCCAGCCCGGCCTTCGCCCCCGCCAGCTCGCGCAAGAGGGGCGCCGTCCAGCCCGCCGCCCGCGCCCGATCGATGTCCGCGCCGTACTGGTTCAGCCGCGACAGGGTCTCGCCCAGCCCCTCGATGACGCAGGTCGTGACGCCGCGGTCCTCGAACCGGTAGCCGAGCGCGCTCAACCCCTTCAGCGAACGCAGCCGCACGTAGGGCGGGTCGGCGTCGAGACCGCGCACGAACTGTTCGAGCAGGAGCTCCCGCAGGTGCGATTTCGCCGTCACGCCCGGGTCCTCGGCCAGTCGCGCCAGCCCGTCCACGCAGGCCGACCGCAGCGCCGGATTGTCGGTCAGCCGCGCCCGCGCCACCAGCGGCACCACCGCCTCGGTCCCCGCGCCGATCACGATGTCGAGCGCGAGCGCCGCGCTGCGCACCTGGATCAGCGAAGCCGGCGCCCCCGCCCGGCTCTCCAGGATCTGGAAGAGCGCCGGGAGCACGTCCGGCTCGCGCCGCCCCCGCAACAGCTCCAGCAGGTAGAGCTGCAGCGGCGCCGGCAGGCCCGCATCCTTCAGATGCCCGGCCAGGCGGGAAACGTCCAGCGCCCGCTCGATCCCCGTAAGATGCGGCAGCCATTCGGCCAGCGAACAGGTGCGCCAGAAGTCGGAAGCGAAAGGACCGTACAGGCGCAGCCCCGCCAACGCCGCCAGCCGCACCTCCTCCTCCCCGTCCGCGATCACCCCGACCAGCACCCGCGTCAGGTCGTGCGCCTGCTTCCAGTATTCGCCGTAGCGCACCGAGGGCACGTACAACAGCGACGCGGCCAGCGCGGCGTTGCGCCGCAGGTCGGGGTCCGCCGCGGCCGCGCAGGCCCCGAGCGGTTCCACCAGCGGCGAGAAATCCCAGACTTCGTCGGAGAAGAACTCCGCGCCGTAGATGAAACGCGCGAGGATGCGGCAGGCGTCGGCGCGCACCCGGTCGTCGGTCGCGCGCAGGGCCTGGTCGAGTTCGCGCAGGAGCGGCTGCTCCTTGCGCGGGTAGAGGAAGAACACGTCGTCGCCCGCGGCCATCCCCTGCGCCAGGGTTTCGCGCACCCGGCGCACGTCGAGCAGGCGCAGGTAGCTGACCACCAGCCCGGAAATGCAGATCGCCGTCACCACGCCCAGGAGCCCCTGGAGGAATCGCAGCCGCGGGCCGGCCTTCTCGCCGCCGTCGTCGTCCACTGCGAACGGGGACTGCATGGGGTGGGTCCGTCGATGGAGTGATTGGGTGATCGGGTGATTGGGTGATTGGATCGCCGCAGCACGACGGTCGGCCGCTCGAACGGGCGGGAATCGGCGTACAATCGCCCAATCACCCGATCACTCAATCACCCAATCCATCCGCCATTCATGCCACGCTTCGGGTTCCCGGCATGGCCCGCCGGGCACCCCCGCGCCCTCCCGATGGAAACCAGTGATTATAGGCCTCCCGCGCCAGACTGTCAAAGACTTCCCCTTGACGGCCCCCGCCCCCATCGGCTATCGTCACGTGCCCTTGGTCGTTCTTTCCTGACCCCTGACCCCTCTTCCCTGACCCCTCGCCCCTGACCCCTCGCCCCTCGCCCCTGACCCCGGATCCCGCCCGACAATGGAGTCATTCCCCCGATGCCTGAGCTGCTTGCCCCTTTCTTCACCGTCGAAGGGCTGATCGCCCTGCTCACGCTCGCCGCGCTCGAAATCGTCCTCGGCATCGACAACATCATCTTCATCTCCATCCTGGTGGGCAAGCTCCCGGCCGAAATGCAGCCGCGCGCCCGCCGTATCGGCCTGCTCGGCGCCATGTTCATGCGCATCGGCCTCCTGCTCGCCCTCTCCTGGATCATGCGCCTGACCAAGCCGCTCTTCACGGTCTTCGCCCACAGTTTCGCCGGCAAGGACCTGATTCTGCTGGTGGGCGGCCTGTTCCTGGTCGGCAAATCGACCTACGAAATCCACGACAAGCTCGAGGGCGCCACCGAACACGGGCCCGCCGGCGGCGCCGGCGCACGGGCCGCCTTCGGCGCCACGATCGCCCAGATCATGATTCTCGACATCGTCTTCTCCCTCGACTCCGTGATCACCGCCGTCGGCATGGCGAGCCACATCCAGATCATGATCGCCGCCGTCGTCGCCTCGGTCATGGTCATGCTCTGGCTCGCCGGCCCCATCGGCGACTTCGTCAATCGCCACCCCACGCTCAAGATCCTGGCCCTCTCCTTCCTCATCCTGATCGGCGTCATGCTGGTCGCCGAGTCCTTCGGCGGCCACGTCAACAAGGGCTATATCTACTTCGCCATGGCCTTCTCCCTCGCGGTCGAACTGATCAACATGCGCATGCGCCCCAAAGTGGAGCCGGTGCACCTCCACCAGACCTACGTCGAGGAGACCGACCCGCCGGCCGCGCCCGGCGGCGACTCCGCCCCCAGCCCCGCTCCCTGACACGACCACGCGACGCGTTTCGGGCCGGCGCCACGACGCGGCCGCGGGACGTAGCTCGCAGCCCACGTTCGTTCGTAGTTCCGCCTTCAGGCGGAACGAATGGCCACTGATCGCTGCCATCTCCGGTGAATCCATGCCCCCCCCGCTCCCCCGCCTCCCCGACCCCATCCCGAACCCGCCCGGCGCCCGCCGCTCGGAACGCGACATCCGCGCCCTCCTCGCCGAGCGCATCCTCGTCATCGACGGCGCCATGGGCACCATGATCCACCGTATCGATCCGGGGCCGGAGGACTTCGGGGGAGATCCCTACGAGGGCTGCAACGAAGCCATCACCCTCGCCGCCCCCGACATCATCCGCGGCATCCACGAGGGCTACCTCGCCGCCGGCGCCGACATCATCGAGACCAATACCTTCGGCGCCACCCCCATCGTCCTCGCCGAATACGACCTCGCCGACCGCGCCTACGACATCAACGTCGCCGCCGCGCGCGTCGCCCGCCTCGCCGCCCACCACGCGAGCACCCCCGGCCGACCTCGCCTCGTCGCCGGCTCCATCGGTCCCACCACCCAGACCCTCTCCGTCCCCGGCGGCATCTCCGTCGACGCCCTCGCCGCCACCTACCGCGAACAGGTCCGCGGACTCGTCGACGGCGGCGGCGACCTCCTCCTCATCGGAACCTGCCACGAAACCCTCAACCTCAAGGCCGCCGCCGTCGCCGCCCGCCGCTACCTCGCCGAAGCCGGCCTCGTCATGCCGATCATGATCTCCGGCACCATCGAAACCATGGGCACCATGCTCGGCGGCCAGCCGGTCGAAGCCCTCTACGCCTCCTCCGAACACTTCGGCCCGCTCTCCATCGGCCTCAATTGCTCCACCGGGCCGGAGTTCATGACCCAGCACATCCGCGCCCTCGCCGACCTCGCCACCTGCTACGTCTCCTGTTACCCGAACGCCGGCCTGCCCGACGAGAACGGCTGCTTCCACGAAACCCCCGAGCTGATCTCCATGAAGCTCGAGCGCTTCGTAACCAACGGCTGGCTCAATTTCGTCGGCGGCTGCTGCGGAACGACCCCCCAGCACATCCAGCTCATCGCCGCCATGGTCCAAGGCAAGCCCCCGAGACGGCCGCGCGCCGAGCGCCGCCTCTACCTCTCCGGCCTCGATTTCCTCGCGGTCGAAGAGGACAACCGGCCGGTGCTCGTCGGCGAGCGCACGAACGAACTCGGCTCGCGCAAGTTCAAGGAGCTGATCGTCGCCGAGCAGTTCGAGGAGGCTTCGGAGGTCGGCCGCAAGCAGGTGCGCGGCGGCGCCCAGGTGCTCGACGTCTGCCTCCAGAACCCCGACCGCGACGAACTGCGCGACACCGTGGCCTTCATGAATTTCCTGGTGAAGAAGGTCAAGGTCCCGCTGATGATCGACACTACCGATGCGCAGGTCCTGGAGGCGGCGCTCAAGCTCTGCCAGGGGAAGGGCATCGTCAACTCGATCAACCTGGAGGACGGCGAGGAGCGCTTCCAGAGAGTGGTGCCGCTCCTGCGTGAGTACGGCGCCGCCGTGGTCGTCGGCTGCATCGACGAGCGCGGGCAGGCGATCCCGGCCGAGAAGAAGCTGGAAGTCGCGCGCCGCTCCTACGACCTCTTGACCGGCAAGTACGGCATCGCCGGCACCGACATCCTCTTCGACCCGCTGGTCTTTCCCTGCGCGAGCGGCGACCCGAACTACGTGGGCTCGGCGGCGGAAACGATCAAAGGCATTTCCCTGATCAAGCAGGCGCTGCCCGACACGCGCACCGTGCTCGGGATCTCGAACGTCTCCTTCGGCCTGCCCACAGCGGGCCGCGAGGTCATGAACGCGGTTTTTCTCTATCACGCGACGAAAGCCGGGCTCGATTTCGCGATCGTGAATTCGCAGGCGCTGGAGCGCTACGCCTCGATTCCCGAAGAGCAGCGGCGCGCGGCGGAGGACCTGATCTACGACCGGCGGCCGGCGCAGGAAGCGATCGCGGCCTACGCGGCGATCTTCCGCGGCGTGTCCAAGAAGCGGGCGGCCGGCGCCGACGATCCGCCGCACCTGACCGTCGAGGAGCGCATTGCGCGGCGCGTGGTCGAGGGGACGAAGGAGGGCCTGATCGAGAACCTGAACCTGGCGCTGCAGAAGTACGATCCGCTGGGCGTAGTGAACGGCCCGCTGATGAAGGGGATGGACGAGGTCGGGCGGCTGTTCAACGACAACCAGCTCATCGTGGCCGAGGTCCTGCAGAGCGCCGAGGTGATGAAGGCGGCGGTCGGGTTCCTCGAGGCCTTCATGGAGAAGAAGACGGACGCGGTGAAGGGCAAGCTGGTGCTCGCCACGGTGCGCGGAGACGTGCATGACATCGGCAAGAATCTGGTGGAGATCATTCTCTCGAACAACGGCTACCGGATCGTGAACCTGGGGATCAAGGTCCCGAGCGAGGCGCTGATCGCGGCGTGGCGCGAGCACAAACCGGACGCGATCGGGCTATCTGGGTTGCTGGTGAAATCGGCGCAGCAGATGGTGGCGACGGCGAGCGACTTCAAGAATGCGGGGATCGCGTGTCCGGTGCTGGTGGGCGGGGCGGCGCTGACGAAGAAGTTCACGCTGACGCGGATTGCGCCGGCGTATGGTGGACCGACGATCTACGCGCGCGACGCGATGGAGGGGCTGGACCTGATGAACCAGCTCATGGATCCAGCGCGGCGTGCGGCGCTGATCACGCGGGTGGCGGGCGAGCGGGCGCGGCTGGAGCAGGCGGACGTCGTAGCGGCGGCGGGTGCGGCAGCGGCGGCGGCCGCGCTCCCCGCGGTCGCGGCGGTGGCCGTGCGCTCGAACGTCGCGCGCGAAGTCCCGGTGCCGACGCCGCCGGACCTGAAGCGCCACGTGCTCACGGACCAGCGGCTGGAGGAGGTCTGGGAGTACGTGAATCCCTCGATGCTCTACATGAAGCACCTGGGTTTGAAGGCGAACGTGACGAAGCTGCTGGAAGCGAAGGACGAGAAGGCGCTGAAGCTGGTGGATCTGGTGACTACCCTACAGGATACGTGCCTGGCGCGCGGCTGGATGAGTGCCCGGGCGGTCTGGAAGTTCTTCCCGGCGGCGGGGCACGGGAATCACCTGGTGATTTACGATGCCGACGGGACGACGGAGATCGAGCGTTTCGGTTTCCCGCGGCAGCCGGGGGGGGAGCGGCTGTGCCTGGCGGATTTCGCGGCGGAGCGCAACGGGACGGGTCGGGCGCGGGACTATGTGGCGATGTTCGTGACCACGTG
>JACRIP010000397.1 GCA_016220045.1 Planctomycetota bacterium | reverse complement strand
GCGGCTGCGCCACCCGGTGGCCTGGGAGGTGTATGCGAGTTCCACCGTAGGCTTCCACACCGAGAAGTACGTGCACAAGCAGACGGCGAAGCTCTTCCAGGGCGGGCGCGCGGACGACCGCACGCAGGTCTTCCTGGGGCTGGACCGGAAGTTCGGCGACTACGTGACGGTGACGCTGGGGTATCTGTGGACGGACAACCATTCCAGCGTCGAGCTGTACGACTACAATCGCGACGTCTGGAGCGTGGGCGTGGCGCTGAAGTTCTGAAGCCGGCACGCATCATCCGGAGTAGACCCGACGACGGCGGGGCGCGGGCGACGAGTCCGCGCCCCGCTCTCTTCCGCTACGCGTCCCGTGGCGTTCCTGCCTTCCCACGACCTGGCGACCGCCAGAGGGATCGCTGGATGGCCGTCCCGCCCTTCCCGGTGCTGGAAGACAAGGTGCACATTTGAACGCTGCCCTGAGAAACGGCCGGGCCACTCCGCGCCCCCGGAGCTCGGCCCGTCAGCTCCAGTTGTTCCCGGAGGTCGTGGCCGGCACGTCCGAGCCCCGTGAACGGGGAATCGAGCGCTGTTTCGATATCGCCTTCGTGGCGCGGATGGCGCAGCGGGAGAAGCAAATCCAGCAGAATTACCGTCCGATCATCGGCGTTCACAAGTGGTTTGCCCGGCGGCCCGGAACGCTTTTCCGCGCGCTCCTCCTGGCGGAATTCGTCGGTGGGGACCTGGTCTCCGAGTTTTTCCGCGCGCAGAACTGCCCGCGGCGGCGCGTCGCAGACCCTTTCATGGGTGGCGGGATCACGCTGCTGGAGGCGAATCGCATCGGGTGCGAGGTGGATGGCTGGGACATCAACCCGATGGCGTGGTGGATTGTGTGCCAGGAGTTTGCCGATCTCGATGTGGACGAGTACCTTGAGGCGGCGGAGGAAGTGCGCGCGGCGCTGGACCGCAGTGTCGGCGTGTACTATCGCACGCGCTGTGAGCACTGCCTTCAGCCCGATGCCGATGTGAAGTACTTTCTCTGGGTCAAGACCAGCCGTTGCCGGGGTTGTGGGACGGAGGTCTCCCTGCTGCCGGGGTACGTCGTGGCCGAGAACGAGCGTCATCCGCGCACCGTACTGGTTTGCGGGGCGTGTGGCGCCTTGACCGAGTGCGACTCGCGCGAGCGGCCGGGCGCCTGTAGAAAATGCCGCCGTGAGTTGATTCTCGAGGGGGCGGCGCGGCGCGGCTCCTGCCCCTGTCCGGGGTGTGGTGCGAAGGTGACCTATCCGGACGCGGCGGCGGGAGCGCCGCGACATCGCATTTTTGCGATCGAATACCATTGCCGACGCTGCAAGCAGGGTCATGCCGGGCGGTTCTTCAAGGCGCCGGATGAAGAAGATCGCGGCCACCTGGCCCAGGCCGTTCGCCGCTGGGAAACAACGACCTCGCGCTTCGTGCCGGAGGAAGAAATCCCGGAGGGAGACGAGAGCAGTCGGCTGCGGCGGTGGGGCTACCGACACTATCGGGACTTGTTCAATGAGCGTCAGCTTCTGGGTCTCGAGGAACTCTGCAAGCTGGTGGATCGGACCGCGCCGGGCGCGATCCGGAATGCCCTGGCGACGAGCGTTTCCGACCTTCTGCGCTACCAGAACATGGTCTGTCGGTACGATACTGCAAAGCTGAAGTCGCTCGACGTCTTCTCGGTTCACGGCTTCCCGGTCGGCCTGGTGCAGTGCGAGTCGAACCTGCTTGGGATCGCAAGCGGCACGAACGGCGCTGCGGTGGGGAGCGGTGGCTGGGGCAATGTCGTAGAGAAGTACGCGCGGGCGAAGCGCTACTGCGAGGCCCCGTTCGAGACCGACATTCGCGCCGGGCGCAAGACGGTGGTCCCGGTGCCGGGAGAGCGCATCGGCACGCTCGGCGTCGAACCCCGATCGCGCCGACGCATCGAACTGCATTGTGGAGACGCATCCCGCGCCGGCCTGGCGCCGAACAGCCTGGATGCCGTGCTGACGGATCCGCCCTACTTCGCCAATGTGCAGTATGCCGAGTTGATGGACTTCTGCTACGTGTGGCTGCGGCGACTCGTCGCGAGGGGAAACCCGGCCTTTGCGGCAGCGAGCACGCGACTCGCGGGGGACCTCACCGGAAACGAAACGTCGGGCCGGGGCTTGGACCAGTTCACCAGCGGTCTCTCCGGGGTGTTTCGGTCCATGGCGCAGGCCCTCAAGCCCGGCGCTCCGCTGGCGTTCACCTACCACCACAATCGGCTGGAGGCCTACGTTCCGGTTGCGATTGCGATCCTTGACTCAGGCCTTGACTGTACCGCGGCGCTTCCCTGTCCCGGTGAAATGGCGGGTTCCATCCACATCAGCGGAACCGACTCCTCCGTGCTCGACACCGTCTTCGTCTGCCGCAAGGCCCGTCGTGGCCGGGCCGTTGGGAAAGCGTCGGAGCCCGGTGCACTGGCGGAAGCCCTAAAGAACGACCTCTCCGCCCTTGCGCGCGGCGGTCTCAAGATCACCCGGGGCGATGCTCGGTGTCTGGGGTACGGGCACGCCATCCGGATGGCCGTGTCGAGTCTTCGCCGCGGGTGGAAGCGCGGAAGTGCAGCGTCGGCGAAGGGAGAGCTGGTCACCCGCGCGGCGTCCGCGTGCGGCGACATCGAGGGCCTCGTGTCCGAGTTGCTGCCGCCGCGCGCTGCGGCAGCGGACCCGGAGCCCCGGCCCGCGGTGCTCCCTCCCTCGGTCGGGCAGGGCGCTCGGAAAGGGATCAAGCCATGAGTCCTCGTCCG
>JACRIP010000386.1 GCA_016220045.1 Planctomycetota bacterium | reverse complement strand
CGCGCAGCTCCGAGCAGGGCAGGCGCGCGGCGAGGCGGCCGACGTCGCGGACCAGGACGGGCGCGACGGAGGCGTTGATCCCCGTGGTGACGAAGCGTTCGTATTCGCGGTACTCGGGGAGGACGTCCGACGAACGGGAGACATGGGGGAGGAGGCGGGCGAGCGCGCGCTCGGCGGTGCGCTCGTGGGCGGGGTTGCGGTAGGAGTGGAGGAAGCAGACGGCGGCGGACTCGGCGCCGCGCAGGCGGGCGGCGAGGCGGGTGGGGAGGCGCAGGCGGCGGAGCGCGCGGCCGTCGGCGGCGAGGCGTTCGTCGATTTCGATCACGCGGTCGTAGAGGGGGGCGGGGCGTTCCCAGTCGAGGTCGTAAAGCGCGCCGCGCGCCTGGCGGCCGATCTCGATGAGGTCGCGGAAGCCGCGGGTAATCAGGAGCGCGGTGCGCGCGCCGCGGCGCTCCAGGAAGGCGTTGGTGGCGATGGTGGAGCCGTGCACGATGCCGGCGCGCCCGATGCCGAGCTCGGCGAGTCCGGCGATCACCGCATCGGAGGGATCCTCCGGCGTGGTGAGGAGCTTGTGGGTACGGAGGGAGCGGCCGTCGTGGACGACGAAGTCGGTGAAGGTGCCGCCGATGTCGATGCCGACGAGGAGCATGCGTTGCCTGCGCGGTGGACGGTGGCCGGTGGACGGTGGCCGGTGGACAGTGGACAGTGGACAGTGGACAGTGGATGGTGGCCGGTGGCCGGTGGACAGTGGCCGGTGGCCGGTGGATGGTGGATGGTGGATGGTGGACAGTGGACGGTTTGAGAGCTGGCACCAAACAAGTCGCCGCGCAACACGTCGCGTAGACCGCCGCGAGCGATCTTGTTGCGGTTTCTGAATCCCAGACCGTAGGGATCCAGCAACCGTCAACTGACCACTATCCACCGTTCACCGTCCACCGACCACCGTCCACCGGTCACCGGCCACCGTCCACCGGTTTGGCCAAGTGTTCGTTCCACAAGTAGAAGGGGAGCGCGGCGACGACGAAACCGACAAACGCGGTGAGGGCGAGCGGCACGGCAAAGGCGAGCAGGAGAACCAGGATCTCGCCGCGACCCCGTCGGCTGGAGGTCCGCTTCGGGTGCAGGAAGTACTGCCAGGCGGCCAGGATCGCCTCGTCCCACCACCAGGAGTAGAAGTGGAAACCGGTCTGGAGCAGAAGTGCGGCGATCACCGCACCGCCGATCCAGAAGGGCAGGAACGCGGCGGAGGAGGCGGAAATCCGGTTGTCCCGGCAGGTCGGACAGACCCGCGCGAACGCATTGCGATCCCCGAAGGACATGCCGCATCGGGTACATGCCCGAAGCGTGGGCGCGAGCCGGTTGAGCACGGGCACCGGACGCAACACCTCGGCGCGTGAAGGCCGAGCCTGCGCGGCCCGCGGTGCCCGCTCGCCGGGGGCGGCGGCGTGGGAGGTCGGCGCCGGCGACTCGGGCCAGACGAGGGTCTCGGACGGCGCATCGATCTCCAGGAAGTCGATCGGGCTGGGCGCCGCCGGCCAGACCGGCGGGTGCGCCAGGGGTTCGACGGCGGGCTCCTGGGGGGGGCTGGGCGCGACCCGCGCCGGCGCGGCCGCTCCCGGTCGCACCTTCTCGTACGCCCGCCGGCGCGTGCCCGGTGACGCCTGGAGCGCGGCCTGGAGCAGGGCCGGGAGCCGCGTCGGGGGGATGCCCGCCGCGCGCGCAAGGCCCTGGGCAAGGGCGACCTCCTTTGGAGCCAGCGTGCCGTCCGCCGCCGCCACGTCGAGCAGCGCGCACAGCGCCTGCCAGCGCCGGCCCGCGTCCTGCGGAATCTTGAGCTGCAGGCGCGGTGCGGTCGTCACCTCGCGATGGATTTCATCCGCCTCGGCGCGCGCCAGTCCCAGCCGTTCGGCCTGCGCCCGCAGCGCCCGCTCCTCCGCGGGCGAAATCCCGTCCTCCGCATGCGCGGCGGTCACCAGGTTCCAGTAGATGTCGAGTGCGCCCGGCGAGGCCATTCGATCCCCTTGTCGCCCCGACTACCGGAGGAGTCTGACGCCGAAGTTGTTCACGGTTCCGCCTGCAGAAGCTGTCGCGGGAGGCAGCGATCAACGGCTCTGCGGTGCAGGCCGGAAGGCCTGCACCACAATCGCCGGAGACCTCTCGAACGATCCCAGAACTGCCCGGAGCCCTTGTGGCGCAGGCCTTCCCCCTACGCGCTCCGCGCTACGGGGGACAGGTCCGGCCTGCGCCGCGAGGTCTCCGGGGCCGGAGTCTCGCGAGCTTGGCCCGATCCCCAGAACGAGGCGTTCCCGCCCGCTTCGACCTATTGGGACACCCTCCACGGACGGCTCTCAACCTGGCCCCTGATCCCGGACCCCCGATCCCCGCCGCCGCGCTCCCGCGGGCCGGGCTACGGGCTTCACCTTGCTCGGGGCCGTCTTCGCGGCGCCCGCGGCCCCCGGCGCCGGCGCGCCCAACGTGCGCAACAGCAGCTCGGCTTCGCGCACCGACGTGGGCGAGGGCGGCCGACCCTCGATCATCTCGCCGATCTCGAGCACCCGGGCGCGCCCCGTCAGCGGCTCGAAGGAGGTCACCGTCCGGCCGTCGGTCGAGGCCTTCGCGACCCGCAAATGCCGGTGCGCCGCCGCCGCAATCTGCGGCATGTGCGTCACGCACAGGACTTGATGCGTGCCCGCGATCCCCGCCAGCTCGCGCGCCAGCACCGAACCCAGCCGCCCGCCCACGTTCGCGTCGATCTCGTCGAACACCAGCACCGGAATCCGGTCCGACGCCGCCAGCACCTTCTTGATCGCCAGCATGGTCCGCGCCAGCTCG
The DNA here is from genome assembly GCA_016220045.1 of Planctomycetota bacterium. Classification (GTDB taxonomy): domain Bacteria; phylum Planctomycetota; class MHYJ01; order WSZJ01; family JACPWG01; genus JACRIP01. The sequence continues at coordinate 1,756 of JACRIP010000386.1, read as the reverse complement.
CCGCCCGACGCGATGCGCCGCAGCGGCTTCAGGGGTTCGCCGGGGTTGGGCGCGATGCAGAACTCCACCCGCTCCAGACCGGAGGAGGAGCCCTCGGGCGCGGCGGCGCCCCCCGCCCCCCCCGCTCTCGCCGCCGCCGGGTCCGCAGTTCCGCTCGGCGCGAACTCGACGCGGAACTCGGCCTCGGGCATCGCCAGGTCCTTCAGCCCGCGCGTGACCCCGCGTTCCAGGACGGCCGCGGCCTTGCGCCGCCGCTCGCCGAGCCGCGCGCCCAGCGTCCGCAGCTCCTCGTCCAGGCCGCGGATCTCGGCGTCGATCCGACCCAGGCGCTCGTCGGCGCCCGCCAGCTCGGCGCACTCCCGCTCCAGCGCCTCGCGCTGCGCCAGCGCCGCCTCGACCGTCGGGCCGTAGCGCGCGAGCAGGCGGCGCAGCAGGTGCAGCCGGTCCTCCACCTCCTCGCGGCGCCGCGGATCGAAGCGCATCCCCTCGACGTAGCGCTCGAGCTTCCCGGCGACCTCGCGCGCCGTCGCCGCCGCCTCGGCCAGCGCCGCCGCCGCGCCGCCCAGCTCCGGGTCCATCCCCGCCGCCCGCTCCAGATCCACCTGGGCGCCGTGCAGCCGCTCCACCGCCGCGCCCTCGGCTTCGTAGAGCGTCGCGTAGGCCGAGCGTACCGCCGCCGCCAGCTTCTCCCCGCCGGCGAGCAGCCGCTTCTCGCGCTCGAGCGTTTCCAGCTCGCCGGACTGCGGCGCGGCCGTCGCGATCTCCTCGGCCTGCGCGCGCAAAAGCTCGAGCCGCTCCCGCCGCGTGGCGTCGCCCGCGCTCAATTCGGCGCGCGCCCGCCGCCGCGCCTCGCGCTCGCGCCAGCGCGCGGCGAACTCCTCGCGCGCCTCGTCGGCCTCCGCAAAGCGGTCGAGCACGGCGAGCTGGGGGGCGGGCGAGAGCAGCGACTGGTGGTCGTGCTGGCCGTGAATGTCGAGCAGCAGTTCGCCGACGGCCTTGAGCATGCCGACGGTCGCGGGCCGGCCGTTCAGGTGGCAGCGATTCGCGCCGGATGAGGTGAAGACCCTGCGCAGCAGCAGTTCGCCGTCCTCGCCGGGGGCGAGCCCGGCGGCGGCTTCGACCGCGCGCGCGAGCTCGGAGGAGGGCAGGCGGAAGAGCGCGCTGACCTCGGTCTCGGCGGCGCCGGCGCGCAGGTAGGCGGCGCTGGCCTTCTCGCCGAGGACGAAAGTCAGGGCCGAGAGCAGGAGCGACTTGCCGACGCCGGTCTCGCCGGTCAGGACGACGAGTCCGGGCGCGAACTCGACCCGGGCGTTGTCGATCAGGGCGAAGTCGCGGATTTCGAGCTCGATGAGCATGCGGCGCCATCTGCCGAAAAACAAAACGTAGGGGCGCGTCGAAACGCGCCCCTACGCTGGGGCTGCGACGGGGGAAGCGCGGATTGTCGAGGGTCGCGTCTACGGCGATTCAGGCGTTTCCCGGCGGAGGTAGGGGCGGACCCCCGTGTCCGCCCCGGCAGCGCAACCGGGCCTGGCAGGCGGGGCGGACACGGGGGTCCACCCCTACGCCTGCCCGGGCGAGTACCGTAGACGCGGGACTAGCGCGTCCCGCACAACTTGAAGAGGGTTTCCATCAGTTCGCTGTCGGCTTCCGGGTCGGCCGCGGTCGGGGCCGCGGTCGGGGCCGGGGCGGCCGGGGTCAGGTTGCGGATCGAGTTCTTCTCGATGCGCTGGAGGCGCTGGGGGGGAGCGGCCGGGCG
>JACRIP010000385.1 GCA_016220045.1 Planctomycetota bacterium | reverse complement strand
CGTACTTCCGGCGCCCCCGTCCCAGGCGCCGAGCGCGAGTCCCATGGCCACGAACCACGGGCAGAGCAAGATCGTGAGCGCTGCGGTGGTGACCTGAATGGCGAAGAGACTATCGGCGACGCCGGCGCCGACCATGGCGAAGCCGCAGGCCCAGATCGCCCAGGTCCAGACGGCGAGCGCGCGCCCGAGCCGCGGCCCGGGTGGCTGAGCAGAAGCCGGGGCAGGGGCACGCGGCAGAACGCCGCGCAGGCCGCGCGCGGCGAGCGCCCCGCCCACCGCCTCCCCGGGCGTGGCGAGCGTGAGCGTCACGCCGGCGACGCAATAGAGGCCGTTCGCGAAAATCGTCGTCAGGCGGCGGCCGAGGTCGGCGATCGCGTCGTGGTGGAGCGGGAGCCACGCGAGGAAGAGGGACTCGCACATGAGGTCGATCGCTGCGCCGACACCGGCGCAGACGAACGCGGCGAGGGGGAGGCGGCGCGCCGGGAGATGCGCGCCCCACCAGGCGTAGAAGGCGAGCAGCGACACGGCGCTCGCCATCCACAGCCCCCAGCCGCCGCGCCAAAGGACCGGGTGCTCGACGATGTAAGCCGCACGCGCGGCCGCGGTGAGGTCGGGATCGAAGCCGTGGCGCAGGACGAGCGCCATGGCGAGCCCGGCGGCGACGTGCACGGCGGCGGCCGCCCACGGCGCGAGCGCGCGCACCCGGGCGCCGGCGCGCGTGCCTTCGAGGAGGAATAGCCCGGACGGCATCCACCAGACGAGGTCGGTGAAAACGACGAGGGGGAGAATCCTGAGCGGCCATGCGCCGCTCGCGATCAGGTGGATGATTCCGAGGGGACCGAGAATCCGGCCGGCAAGGCCGATGGCGACGAGCGGCGCGGCGCGGTGGAGCCGCCAGGCAGCGGAGGCGTAGAGAGCGCCATTCAGTCCGACCACCATGCCCAGGAACGCCCAGATGCTCGGGTGGCGAGCCGGTTCCAGCTCGAAGAGCCGCACAAGCCGGCCAGGAAAAAGGACCGCCCACAGCCCGAACGATGCGCTCGTGATCGCGGCGAGGCCGAGGAGGAGACGATACAACGCGGCACGGCGCGGGGGAAGCTTCATCGGGGAAGTACCTCCTACCGCAAATCCTCCGGCCCCGGACCCGACCCACTCCGCGCTTCCCCCGATGCGACCACGGAGGGAGCCGCCCCGGCCGCGGCTACGGCGCCGGCGGCGCGCTCTCGATCACCTGCATCTGCTCCGCCCACTCCGCCATCAGCGCATCCACCGACTTCTGCAGCTTCGTGCGCTCCCGCTCCAGCGCGTTCAGCTTGTCCCACTCCATCGCCATCGCTTCCGACGCCTGCTCCACCCCGATCGCCGCGATCTTCCCCTCCAGCTTCGCCACCTCCTCCTCGATCTCCGTCACGCGCCGCTTCGCCTTCGCCAGCCGATTCCGCTCCTTCTTCTGCTCCTCCCAGGAGAGCGACGACTCCGAGACCGGCCGCTCCTTCCCCCCGCCCGCCGCCACGGCCGCCGCCGCCGCTTCCGCCGCCGCCGCCGCCCGCGCCGCCACCGCCTCCTTGTAGTCCGAATACGCCCCCCGATACTCCGCCAGGCGATCCCCGGCGAACGCCAGGATTCGGGTCACTACCCGATCCAGGAAATACCGGTCGTGCGAGACCACCAGCACCGCGCCGTCATAGTCCAGGAGCGCCTCCTCCAGCGCCTCCTTCGAGGGAATGTCCAGGTGGTTCGTCGGCTCGTCCAGCACCAGGCAGTTCGCCCGCCCCAGGATCAGCTTCGCCAGCACCACCCGGCTCTGCTCGCCCCCCGACAGCGTCCCGATCACCCGGTCCACGTCGTCCCCCCGGAAGAGAAAGCGCGCCAGGTACGACCGCACTTCGAGCGCCGTGCGCTGCGGGTTCTCGCGCCAGATCTCGTCGAGTACGGTATTCGCCCGGTTCAGCCCGGCATGGAGCTGGTCGTAGTAGCCGAAGATCACGTTGTGCCCCGGTTTGACCGTGCCCGAATCCGGTCGCTCGGCGCCGACCAGTTCCTTGAGCAGCGTGGTCTTGCCGCAGCCGTTCGGCCCGACGATCCCGATGCGGTCGCCCTTCCAGAGCGTGAAGGTCGCCCCGGTGAAGAGCTTGCGCTCGCCCCAGGCCTTGGTCAGGCCGTCTACGGTGATCACCTTCTGGCCGCTCGCCTGCTCCAGCTCGAAGCGCAGCTTCACCGCCGGACCCGGCCCGACCGGCTTCTCGGCGCGGTCCATCTTCGAGAGCGCGCGGCGCCGCGACTTGGCCTGCCTGGTCTTCTGCCCCGCAAGGTTGCGGCGGATGAACTCCTCCACGCGCGCGACTTCCTTCTCCTGCCGCTTGAACTCCTCCTCCGCGCGCCCGCGCCGCTCCTCCTTCTCGACCGCGAAGTACGAGTAATTCCCGGGGTAGAAGACCGCCTTGTGGTCTTCCAGGTCGATGATTTCGGTGGCGACGCGGTCGAGGAAGTAGCGGTCGTGCGAGACTACGACCGAGGCGCCGGAGAAGTTGCAGAGGTAGTCCTCGAGCCACTCGATGGCGGAGATGTCGAGGTGGTTCGTGGGCTCGTCGAGGAGCAGGAGATTGGCGTCCTGCAGCAGCTCGCGCGCCAGGGTGGCGCGGTTGCGCTGGCCGCCGGAGAGGACGGCGACCGGGCGGTCGAGGTCGGAGGCGTCGAAGCCGAGGCCGAAGAGCACCTTCTTGATCTCGGACTCGGCGGTGTAGCCTCCCGCGGCCTCGTACTCGTGCTGCAGTCGGCCGTAGGTCTCGATCGCCTTCTGCACCGCCGGACCCTCGCCGTGCATGCGCTCGGCTTCCTTCATCATGCGCTCGTGGAGCGCCACGAGCTGCGTGAAGCGCGCCATGGAGGCTTCGATCAGGGTGTGGCGGTCGTCGAGCGGGGCGTGCTGGCGCACGTAGCCGATGCGCACGGCGGAACGCGAGACCCGGCCGGAGTCCGGCTCCTCCTCGCCCGCGATGATGCGGAAGATGGTGGTCTTGCCGGCGCCGTTGGGGCCGATCAGGCCGATGCGGTGTCCGGCATCTACCTGAAGCGAGACCTCCTCGAGCACGCGGTTGCCGAGGTAGGCCTTGGAGACGCGGTCGACGTAGACGAGGGGCATGGGGGGGGGATTGTAGATGGGAGATTGAAGAATGTAGATTGCCGATTGACGGCGAGTGCCCGAATCGATGCGGAGGGATTCTAGAAAACGGCAGCGCGCTTGTCGAGAAACGCGTGCGGCGCGGGTGCATGTCCGTTCCTGGATTTCGACCGTACCGGCCGCAGGCATGGAAAGCGTGGCCTCCGTCGTACTCGTGCTCGTATCTCGTACTCGTACTCGAATGCCCAGGGCGTTCGAGTACGAGAACGCCTACGAGTACGAGAAAGCCCGGCGCGCCATCGTGCCACCCAGGTGCGTCGGCTGCGGCGGCCCGGCATTCTGGGTCGCGGGGGCGGCGGTCCCGGCGACCCGCGCGTCCGCAGTCCCGGACCTGCCCGCGTGCGGCGCGGCTTCGATTGCTTGCCCGCCGCGCCGATTGGGCGTAAACTCGCCCTCCGGGCCGTCCTACCGGGGCCCGCGGATCGCTTCGGAGGGTTCGATGATGCACCGTCCTCGTCCTCATGGTGTCGTGCTCGGCGCGGCCGGACTCGCCGCCTTGCTGCTCGGTTCCTTCGCCGGCGCGCAGGAGGCGCCCCCCGGCGGCCCGCCGGGCGCACCGGCGGTCGATGCGCGCGCGCTCCTCGCCCAGGCGATCGCCACGACCCTCGACCTGGACGGATACCAGGTTTCCTACCGCAACCTCGACCCGGCGGGCGCGCCGGAGGCGCAAAACTCCGTCGAGGTCCACCGGCGGCCCGATTTCTCGTGGTTTCGCATGGCCGGCGGCGGCGGCGAGATCTACGTCAAGGGCGACCGCCTGGTGATCAAGGACCCGGAGAAGGGGACCTGGGCGTCGGCCGAGGAACTGGGCACCCCGGGGACCTTCCTGAGGGCGCGCGTGCGGCGCGCCGATCAGGTCCTCCAGACCGTGCTGGAGGGCGCCGACTCCGTCGCCGTCGTGCGCACGGAGGCCGTGGAGGGCACGGCGTGCACCGTGATCCAGGTACGGTCGTCACCCGAGACCGTGGAACGGCGCACGCGCGAACGGCTGGCCGAGGCGGCGGTGCGCGAGGGCCTGGCGCGACGCGGCATCGCCGACCCGATCCCGGCGCTCGACCGCTGCTCCATCGAGTTCACCGCCTGGGTGGACCCGGCCCGCGGCTGGGTGCGCCGCCTGCATACGGTCAATCACCTGATCGTCAGCACGCCGGCCGGCGACACCGACATCGCGGGCAGCCGCCGCCTGGAATTCTCGCAGCTCGGAGAGCCGGGGGAGATCCCGCTGCCGGAAGAGGTGAAGGCTAGGCTCGCGCGGTGAGGCGGCGGGTCGCCACGTCGGGATCCCGATTGCTGAGAATCGTGAATCCCCCCGCAAATCAGGACCCCGTAATCACCCAATCACCCGATCACCAAATCACCCAATCGTAGGGCGATTCGCCGCTCCCTTTGGGCTTCGGGCGCGCGCCTGACGTGGGGGAAGGGTCGCCCCTACTTGGTCAGCTCGTGCACCATGTGACCCAGTTCGGGCAGCAGGATGCGCCCGAGCGCGAGCCGCATGGCGCCGGTCGAGCCGGGGACGCACGCGAGCAGCTTGCCGCGCGCGACCCCCAGGAAGGCCCGGCTCAGAATCGCTGCCGTGCCGATCTCCTCGCGACTGAGCGTGCGGAAGAGCTCGCCGAAGCCGTCGATCTCGCGCTCGATCAGCGGGCGCAAGGTCTCGATCGTCACGTCCTTGCGGCTGATCCCCGTCCCGCCGCTCACCAGCACCAGCTCCACCTCCCGCGCGAGCAGCCCTTCCACGGTCGCGCGGATGCGCGCCGCGTCGTTCGGGACCAACTCGTGCGCCACGCACGCGTGACCCGCCCCGCCCAGCATCTCCTGCGCCGCCTTGCCCGATTGATCGGTCGCCAGGGTGCGCGTGTCGCTGGTCGTGACCAGCGCGTAGCGGACGTGCCCGAGGTCTTTCGCGTGTTCTTTGTGCTCGGTAATGGACATGCCCGTGGTATACCCGGCACCCCCTCCCCGGCGCAAGCGATTTTGGCCGCCTGCGGGTGGCCCCCGCCCCTCATCATTTGGGTTGCAAGCCGAGGCCGCCTCGTGCTAAAATTCGGAGCTTGATGGCAGGGAGCCCTACGGCTTGTAGGTCCTTTGCCTGCCGCCCCCTAGGGAAGCTTGCGGCACCGGCCCGGACGCGACGAGACCCCAGCGCATGGAGATCAAACCCGAGGTCGCGCGCGAGTATCCCGGACTTTCGCCCTACCGGCTGAAGTCCGGCGTGGTCTACGGCCCAGTCACCAGCCGGCGCCAGGGCCAGTCCGTCGGGATCAACCTGCTCCCGGCCGACTTGAAGGTCTGCTCCTTCGATTGCGTCTACTGCCAGTGCGGCTGGACCGACGTCACCGACCCGGCGAAATGGGACGCACTGGCCTACCCGAGCCTCGAGCAGATCGGCCGCGAGGTCGAAGAAGCCTTCGCGCAACTCCGCGCCGCCGGCTGCCGCGTGGACAGCATCACGCTCTCCGGGAACGGCGAGCCGACCATGCACCCGCGCCTCGGCGACGCCATCGACCTCGTGCAAGCGGCACGCGCGCGCCACTTTCCGCGCGCCGAGACTTCGGTGCTGACCAACGGCACCTACCTCGGCAAGGTCGACGTCCGGCGCGCGATCGATCGCCTCGACGAGCGTATCGTAAAGCTCGACGCCGGCACCGAGCCGACGCTGAAGCGGATCGACCTGCCGCTGCTGCCGTTCGCGCTCGACCGGCTCGAGGAATGGGTGAAAGACCTGAGGGACGTGACGCTCCAATCGTACTTCTCCCAGGGCCGGATCGACAACACCGTGGCGGCCGAGGTCGATGCCTGGATCGAGCGCGTCGGCCGCATCCGGCCACGCTACGTGCAGCTCTACAGTCTGGCCCGCATCCCCCCGCTGTCGGGGCTGGAGCGGGTCGCGCGCTCCGGCCTGGACGCGATCGCGCGCCGGCTTCGCGAACGGACCGGCGTAGAAGGAAGGGTCTACTGACATGCCGCTTTACGAGTACGAGTGCCGCGGGTGCGCCACCCGCTTCGAAGTCCTGGTGCTGAGCTCGTCGCCGCCCGTGACCTGCCCGAGCTG
>JACRIP010000384.1 GCA_016220045.1 Planctomycetota bacterium | reverse complement strand
CGTACCCCCACCCCGACCCTCCCCCGCCGCGGCGGGGGAGGGGGAGCCCGGGCCGGCGGGCGTCGAGACGTCGGCGGCGGCGGGGGCGGCAACCGGGGCGGGGGCGGACGCCAGGCCGGCGCGTCGCGCCAGCGCGGTCCACGCCGCCGGCACGTCCACCACGCCCGCGCCCTGGTCGACCGGCGCATAGCCGGGCAGCGGACGCGCGGTGGCCAGGAGCGCCCGCCGCACCGCACGGTGGCCGATGCCCGTCAGCCCGCTCGCGCGTGCCGCCGACAGGAGCAGCGCCACGCAGCCCGCGAGCTGCGGCGCCGCCATGCTCGTTCCGCTCGCCACGTCCCAGCGCCCCCAGTGCGGCGTCGCGCTCGACGCGCTGCCCGGCGTCGCCAGGTCCGGCTTCGGGAGCTCGCCGCCCCGCGAGCTGAAGATGTGGATACGGTCTTCGCCCGGGTCGCTGCCGAAGAGCGCCCGCGCCGTGGCCCGGTCGAGCAGCGCGCCCGCCGTCAGCGCCAGCGCGGCGGCGCCCGGCGTCCCCGCGCTCGAAATCCCCGGCCCGTCGTTCCCGGCCGAAATGCACGCCACCAGGTCCTCATGCTCGGCCAGGAACCCGTCGAGCCAGCGGTCGATCTCCGCGCGCCCTTCGATCTCCGAGCCGATCCCGTAGCTGAGGTTGAAGACCAGCGGCATCCCGCGCTCCCGCGCCACCTGCGCGCCGTACTCGAACGCGCGCCGCATCGAGCCGCTGGTCGAGATCCCGGCCTTCGCGCAGTGCCCGATCTTGAGCCCGATGACCTGCGCTCCCGGCGCGATCCCGTCCACCCCCTCCGCGTCGCCCAGCCGCCGTCCCGTCGCGATTCCCGCCACGTGCGTCCCATGCCCCCCGTCATCGAAAAAAAGACTGATCACGTGGTCGGCGGGGCGCAAATTCAGCGCCAGGACGAGCCCGGGCGGCGTCGCTTCGGCCTTGCCGGTCGCGAAACGGAAGGTCGCGCGCGCGGTCTTGAAATCGTGCAGCACCTGCTCGTCCCCCAGGTCGCCGTCGAGGTCGGTATCCGCGACGGCGGCCCAGGCCTCGCTCCCCTCGACCGGGAAGGCGGCGAAGCCGAAGCTGTCCTCCTCGCGCCCGTTGCCGTTTACGTCCTTGACCCCGCTGCCCGCGAAGCGGCTCTCGTCGAGCCAGCCGATCCAGTACTCGCCGCCCTTGGCCTTTTCGGAAAGCCGGTCGGCGTTCTTCAGGTAGCGCTTGCTCGCGGCGTGGACGAGACGCTGCTCGCCCGCCTCCGTGCTCACCTCGGCCTTTTCCAGCTTGAGGTCGCCCTCGCCCGAAAAGTCCTGCACGTCGAGGATTTTGGGCTTCCCCTCGGAGGTCTCGGCAAGGCCGCGGGCGGCGACGTCGAGCCCGGTATCGAGGATGGCGATCAGCACGCCGCGTCCGTCCCAGGCCGGGTGCTCCGCGGTGAAGCGTTCGGCGCCGACGGCGCGGCGCGACAGGAATTCGACCGGCGGCTCCTCCGCCGGCGCGACCGGCACGAGGAGGAGCAGGGCGGCGAGTGCGCAAAGCAGGCGGCGCGAGGGCATCCGGTATTCTCCTGATCTTGAAGCGGCGGGCGGGTGTGGGCGCGGTGCGGCTGCGTATGATAGTGGGGATCCGCGGAAAAGCAAGACCGGGGCGGGCCAGGGACGAGGGGCGAGGGGCGAGGGGCCAGGGACGAGGGACCTGGGGTCAGGGGTCAGGGGTCAGGGGTCAGGACGAAGGGACGAGGGGTAAAGGAGCGGGGCCAGGGATCGGGTGAGTGGGAACTCCGCATGCGGCGAGGGGAAGGAGGTCGCTCGACCTTGGGAGGGCGGCCTCGGCATCGCCCGGCCGGCAGCCCCGCTCCCCTCCGTCCCAGTCCCTTCGTCGCTGACCCCTCCGTCCTGACCCCTGGTCCCTGATCCCTCGTCCCTCCGTCCTGACCCCTGAGCCCTCGTCCCTGAGCCCTCCGTCCCTCGCCCGGAACCCTTCGTTTCTCTTGACGGCCCAGCCCACCCCGGGCTATCACCACCAGGGCTCCCCACCCCTCCCGCGAGGATCGCATGCGTCGCCCACCATCCGCCCCATCCGCCCCCAGGGCCCCGCTCGCCGCCCTCCTCGGCCTGCTCCTCGCCCTGGCCCCAGCCCCGGCCCGCGCCGACGATCCCCCCGCCGCGCCCGCCGCCCCCCCCGCCCGCGCCCCCGAAAACCTCGTCCTGCGCGCCCGCGGCGGCCGCGTCGTTTCCGTCTCCTCCGAAAACGGCAACGCCTGGCCCGCCGACCGCCTCCTCGACGGCGCCGTCACCGACCAGGGCTACTCCACCGCCGACCGCTCCCGCCTGCCCCAGGATATCGTCCTCGCCTTCCCCCGCGATCAGATCGCCGTCGTCGAGCGCATCGTCCTCAACCCCGCCTCCCGCTCCTGGGAAGATTGCCGCGCCAAGGACGTCGAAGTCCTCGCCTCCCTCGCCTCCCCGATCGACGACTTCGTCTCCCTCGGCCGTTTCGTCCTCGCCAACGAACCCCGACCCCAGTCCTTCGACCTGCCCCGCGCCCAGGTCAAGTTCCTCAAGGTCCGCCTCCTCTCCAACCACGGCGGCAAGAGCACGACCCTCAACGAGATCGAAGTTTGGGGCGTTCTCCCGGAAACCCCTGAGTTTTTCGTTTCGCGCCAGGACCCGGCCAAGCTCGACAAGTTCAAGAAGCTCCGCGCCGACAGCGTCGCGAAAGTGCTCCGCACGCCCCTGGAGGACCGCCTCGCCGCCGACGCCGCCGACGGCAAGCTCGACCAGCTCTCCCTCGCCGAGGCCGCCTTCATCGCCGCCGGCGTCCCCGACGACGCCGCCCTCGCCAAGTACCTCGCCGCCTACCGCGCACTCGTCGCCCGCGCCCGCGCCGCCCTCCCCCTTGCGGGAAAAAAAGATGCCGAGAAGGGCAGGCTGATCTTCGCCTGGCTGCACAAGGAGTTCTTCACCCGCTACCGCGCCCACTGGACCGAGCTCACTGGGGTCTTCGACACCCGCGAGTTCAACTGCGTCTCCTCCGCCACCCTCTACGACGCCGTCGGCCAGGAGTTCAAGCTCGACCTGCGCGCCATCGAAGTCCCCGACCACGCCTTCTCGCTGCTCTACGCCGACGGCGAGGTCATCGACGTCGAGACCACCACCCCCGCCGGCTTCAACCCGCTCCGCGACAAGAACGCGATCAAGCAGTTCGAGAAGGAGACCGGCTACGTCTACATCGAGGACCGCCACTCGCTCCAGCGCCGCGAGGTCGGCAACGTCGGCCTGGTCTCCATCGTCTACTACAACCGCGGCGTCGGCTTCCTCCTCGAAAAAAAATTCGCCGACGCGATCGCCGCCAACGTCAAGGCGCTCGACCTCGACCCGGGCAACGCCTCGGCGCTGCGCAACCTCGTCGTCGGCTACGAGCGCTGGGGCGTGGCGGAACTCCAAGCCCGCCGCTTCGAGTTCGCGCTCTCGATCCTGCGCGAAGGGCGGCGCATCGACCCGTTCAATCCCGCCCTCTGCGGCAACACCACCTACGCCTGGCAGGAGTGGGCGCTCGACCGGGCCAAGGCGAAGGACTGGCCGGGGGCCGTCGCCGCCGTCGGCCGCGCACGCGAGGACGAGCCCGACAACGTCTACTACTCCGCGCTCGGCCGCGACCTCTACGAGCGCTGGGCCGCCGAGCTGGCGCGCGCCGGCGACGAGGCGGGCATCGATCGCGTGCTCGCGGAAGGCGCCGCGAAACTCGGCCAGCCCGGGTTCGCCGCCGAGGGCAAGGCGGTCGCCTTCGGCGTGCTCGGGCTCGAGGCCCTGGCGGCGAAGGACTACGAGAAGGCCCTGAGCTGGCTCGACCGCGCCCGCGCGCTCCTGCCCGCCGAGCCGCGCCTGCGCTCCAACTGGCAGGCGGTCTACTACGAATGGGCCAAGGCGCACTGGGAGGCCGGCCGGCCGCGCGAGGCGATCGCGCTCTACACCAAAGGCCTGAAGGCCGAGCCGGCTGCGCGCCTCTTCCGCCAGAACCGCGCCTACATCCTCCAGGAGTGGATGCGCGCGCTCGCCGCCGCGGGCAAGGACGACGAGCTGGAGCAGTCGCTCGACGAAGCCGTGGCGCTCGACCCGACGGACGCGGAGTTCCAGGAGGCGCGGGTCGCCACCTACCTCAACTGGGGGTACGAGGAGTCCAAGAAGGGGCGGCATCGGCACGCGATCGAGATCTACGATCGCGGCGAGGAGGTCGCCGTGAAGGACCCGATCCTGCTGCGGCAGAATCGCGCCGCCTCCTATGCGGCGTGGGCGCTCGAACTCGTCGGGCAGGGAAAAGCGGCGGCGGCCGAGGCCATGCTCGTGCAGGCGGCGGCGGCGCACCCCAAGGACGATCGGCTCTCCGGGGCGCGCGACGGCTTCTTCATCAATCAGGCGCAAGCCTTAGTAAAGGCGCAGGGCTTCGCGGAGGCGGCGGCCCTGCTGGCGCGCGGGCTCAAGCTGGCGAATACCGGCGCGATGGTGAACGCCCGCGCGTGGGCTTACCAGGAGTGGGCGCGCACGCTGACCGCGGCGGGGCAGGCCGACCAGGCGGAAGCGGAGCTGACCGCGGCGGCGCGCGCGAACCCGAACGACGCAAACCTGCGGCGGACCTGGGAAACTTGGGTGGTGAACCGCGGCGCCGAGCTCATGAAGGGCGAGGACTTCGAGGGCGCGGTGGGCTTATGCGCGCGCGCCCGGGCCGTGGATGCGCGGAATACGGCGATCGGCCGCAACCGGAAGGCGGCGTATCTGGCGTGGGCGCGCGCGCTGGACGGGAAGGGCGACCGCGCGGGCGCCGTGGCGGTGCTCGATCGGGCGCTGGTCGATGACCCGAAGGACCGGGACTATGCGGCGGCGCGGGCCGCGCTCGCGAAGTAGGGGGCGGGGGCGGGGGCGCCGCCGGGAGGATCTGCGGTCGCGCCTGGCGGGACCGACAACCCATGGCGGGCGGTTGTCGAGGTTTGGCCGTTTAGCCGTTTGGGGGTTTGGCGAGCCGTGACGATGGCGTGCACGAGGTGAGCTGCGTGGCCCGGGGTGTTACCGTAGAGGCTTTCGCAACCTCATTGGGGCCGCGCGGTTTCTGGAGGAGCTCCACCCCCCCCGAAAAAAGGCCAAACGTCCAAACCCCCAAACGCCCAAACCCGGTGGAGCAACCTCCTTGGGGTCGCGCGGCTTCTTGAAATTCTCCACCCCCCCCCAAAGAGACCAAACGTCCAAACCTCGCAACTCCCAAACTTCGCTGGAGCAAGCATGAAGCGATACTCGGACCTGGCGGCCACGCCTGATTCCTCCGGGGTGCGCGCGCAAGTCGGCGAGCAGGCGCGGCGGCTGGCGGAGCGGCTGGCGCGGGTGCGGCGGATCGTCGTCGTGATGAGCGGGAAGGGGGGAGTGGGGAAGAGCGCGGTGACGGCGAACCTGGCGGCGGCGTGCGCGGCGGCCGGGGAGCGCGTGGGGGCGGTGGACGCGGACATCAACGGGCCGTCGCTGCCGCTCCTGCTGGGCGCGCGCGGGCGAGCGATCGGGCGTACGCCGGAGGGTCTGGCGCCGGCGGCGGCGCCCTGCGGCGTGCGGCTGATTTCGACCGACCTCCTGGTGCCGGCGGACGGGGCGGCGGTGGTCTGGCGCGCGCCGACGCAGGCGGACGCCTGGGTCTGGCGCGGCGCGGCCGAGGCGTCGGCGCTGCGCGAGTTTCTCGGGGACGCGGTCTGGGGTGAGCTGGACTGGCTCTTCCTCGACCTGCCGCCGGGCGCGGACCGGATCGCGACGGTGCTGGGGCTTTTGCCGGAGCGGGCGGCGGTGCTGGCGGTGACGGCGCCGGCTGCGGTGTCGGTGCTGTCGGTGGGCCGCGCGCTGGAGCTGTCGGCGGCGGCGGGGCGGCGCGCGCTCGGGCTGGTCGAGAATTTTGCGGCCGCGGCGTGCCCGCGCTGCGGCGCGGATCTGGACCCCGGCGGCGCCGGCGCCGTCGAAGGGCTGGCGTTGGCCGCGGGCGTGCCGGTCCTCGGGCGCGTGCCGTATGACCCGGCCCTGCGCGACGCCTGCGACGCGGGGACGCCGCTGGTGCTGGCGCGTCCGGCCGCGCCGGCAGCGCAGGCCCTGCTGGCGCTGGCCGCGCGCTTGCGCGAGCGCGTGCCGCCCGGGCCCGCTCCGTAAACGCCCCTGCCGTTCACGACAACGCTGATCGCCGCCCCAGGCAGACGGACCGGCCGCGGCCCCACGCACCGTAGATCGGCCATCCGGCTCGTTTGTAGTTCCGCCTTCAGGCGGAACGATGGGCCAATTGCGTAGGCTCCGCCGGAAGAGGCTGTCGCAAAAGGTCGATCGGCGCGGTTGTGCCTCAATCTGGGGATCGGGCAGGTCCCGCGAGACTCCGGCATCGGAGACCTCGCGGCGCAGGCCGGAAGGCCTGCGCCACAAGGGTTTCGAGCGTTTCGAGAATCGTTCGCGAGGTCTCCGGCAATTGTGGTGCAGGCCTTCCGGCCTGCACCGAACGGCCACTGATCGCTGCCTCTTGCGACAGCCGCTGAAGGCGGTACTACGAACGGACGGGCCTTGCGAGCAGCATCATTTGGCAAGGCGGCCCTGCTTGCCCGATCGCGATTCGCGTTGTAGTGCTACGGGCTGGGGCCTGGCGTAGGGGCGGACCCCTGTATCCGCCCCGGGGTGGCCGCCGGCGACGACCGTTTCAGGCCCAACCGAAGTTCGCCATTCCATGATCCCCTTGCCGCACGCTTCGTATTGGAGAGCCCCCATGCGATTCCTCTGCCTTCCCTGTGACGCGCCGATGACCCTTGAACGCACGGAGGGTCCGCACGCGGGCGCGGTGTCTGCGGTGTTCACCTGTCCGAAGTGCGGGCGGGCGGTCGGCATGCTGATGAACCCGATGGAGACCCAGCTCGTGCAATCGATGAATGTGCGGATCGCGCCCGCGGGCGGGGAGAGCGGGGGCGCCGTGCCCTCAGCGGCGGCCCCAGCGGCGACCGCGCTCACCGCGCCGCCCGGCTCCTTCACGCCCGCGGCGTTGGGCGCGTCCGCGGTCGGCGTCGCCGCGTCCTCCGCGAACGCCGGCGGCGGCACCAGCGGCGGGGGCAAGTGTCCCTTCGCGGCGATGATGCCGCCGCCGGAGGCCGAGGCGGGCGCATCCGCCCCCGCGCTCGCCGCGCCGCCCCAACCCGCGGCCTCCGCCGTCGGGCCGATCACCTGGTCGCCGGAGGCCGACGAACGCCTGAAACGCATCCCGATCTTCGTGCGCCCGATGGCGGCGAAGGCGATCGAGGACTTCGCGCGCAAGCGCGGTTCTGCGGTCGTCACCGCGGAAATCATGGAGGCGGTGAAGCAGGCGTACGGGATGTAGGCGGCGGCGCGCGGCGCACGGTGGCTGGAATCCGGCCGCGTCCCCTCGTGGCGCCCTGATCGCCGCGCGTGGTGCGAGTCGTCCGGGCCGGGGCGAGCGGGCGCCTCCGACCCGCGGATCTGCAGCGCCAGGCGATCGCGAAGGGTGCCCGGCAGGCCGAGCCGGGGCGGACACAGGGGTCCGCCCCTACGCCCGGCCAGCGCGTCGTAGGGGCGGCCCTTGTGGCCGCCCCATCGTGGCCAACCCCACCATGGTTGTCGGCTAGGCCACCGGTGGGCGGGCACACGGCCCACCCCGATCAAGAGCTTGGGTCCCGCGGGGTCCACTGCGCAAACGGCACTCCTGCGACCGGCGCTGCGGGCGGGATCGCGGGCCAGATGGGCGGGGACGCCCGGCACTGTTTGCTCCATCTTGGACCTCGGCCATCCAGTTCCTACGGCGTTCGTCAGGCCCGGTGCTGCGAGGTGGCCTGGCCTCCTGCCTGTTTCTGATCCCTCGCCCTGACCCCTGACCCCCGCGCGCGCCCCCGGAGGTTCGCCATGACCGGCCCTGCCCCCGTCCCCCTCCACGCGCACGCCGCTGCGCCCGCCCCCGTCTCCGGCCGCCGCGCGCTCGGCCGCTTTCTCAGCGCCACCGGCGGGCTCTTGCTGGCCGTCTGCTTCTTCCTCCCCATGGTCGAGGGGTGCAATGGTCCGGAGTCGCCGCGCTCCTTCGTCGCGGACGACGCCGCCCGCGTCTGCCGGGAGGTGCGCTCCGGCGACGCCGACCTCGACACCGCGGAGAAGGCCTACGGCGTTGCCAGTATCACGGGACCGCACCTGCTCGGCCTCGCCGTCGCCGCCCGCGTGCTCTGGGACCTGGCCTGGCCCGGCCGCGGCCTGGCCGTCCTGCGCGCGCTCTTCGAGCTGCACGTGCTCCTCAGCCCGCTGCTCTGGCTCGGGTTTCAGACCCTCTGGGAACGCAAGGCCCTGCCGGACGACGTGCTCGAACGCTTCTACGCCGTCTTTTCGGCGCTGCTGGCGATCGCGGCCGTGCTCTGGCTGCTCTGGGCGCGCTTGCGGCGGCGGCCCCACGCGCGCGTCCTTCTGCGCGCGCAGCAGATCGCCGCCGCCTCCGCCCTCCTCTGGTTCCAATACTGGGTCCTGGAAGTCGCGGACGGCGGCAAGAGCCTCGTCGAGTCCGTGTACTACGGACTTCCCCTGGCCCTCTTGGCCTGCCTCGCCCTGCTCCTCGGCGCGCTGTTCGAGGGCCTGGCGGCCGGCGGGCCCACGCCGGCCGCTTCCGCTGCGGGAGATGCCCGATGACCTCGCTTTCCGGACGCCGTGCCGCCGGCCGCGCCCTGGGCGGCTCCGGCGCGCTGCTTCTCGTCCTCTGCTTCTTCCTCCCCATGATCAAGGGCTGCTCGCGCCCCGAGTCCCCGTTCAGCGTGGCCCAGGAGCGGGTCGAAAGCACCTGCCAGCGCCTCCACGAGGGGAAGTTCGACCGCTACACCATCGAATTGATCGGCCTCGCCGTCGGCGTGCCGCTGCCGCATCTCTTCGCGCTGCTCGTGCTCCTGCGCATCCTCTTCTCGCTCCGGGGGCGGGCGCGTGCCGACCGGGTCGTGCGCCTGGCCGTGGAGCTGCTGCTGGTGACGGCCCTGGTCGTGCTGAACGGATACATGTTCGGCTGGGCGGGCAAGTACTTCGGTTCCTCCTCGATGTGGGATCGTTTTTATACGGGGCTGACCTGGGTCGCGGCGGCGCTGGTGATCGGTTGGCTGGTCTGGGCGCGGGTGCGGCGCTGGCCGCATGCGTTGTTCGTGCTGTCGATGCAGAAGGTGGGCGGCGTCCTGTGTCTCCTGTGGTTCCAGTACTGGCTGGTGGGCAAGGTGGTGCGTGCGGTGCGGGCGGGGGAGTCGCCCTTCGAGGAGATCTACTACGGCCTGCCGCTGGCGGCGCTGGCGTCGCTCTTGGTATCGATCGGCGGGATGCTGGAGGGTGTCGGGCTGGGGGCGCCGCCGCGCGCGGCGGGGAGGGCGCCGGACTCCGCGGCGGGCGGTCCGCCGGAGCCTCCGCGGCCCG
The DNA here is from genome assembly GCA_016220045.1 of Planctomycetota bacterium. Taxonomy (GTDB): domain Bacteria; phylum Planctomycetota; class MHYJ01; order WSZJ01; family JACPWG01; genus JACRIP01. The sequence goes on along the minus strand of JACRIP010000384.1, from coordinate 4,863 downwards.
CGGGACCGCCCGCGGCGCCGCGGATTTCCGCTTGACACGACTGGGCTCCGGCGTATAATCCGCTGCATCCTAGACGTTCCGCGGACGCCTTCAGCGGCGCCCGCCGGAAGCGCCGAACGGTGCCCCCATCATCTAGCGGCCTAGGATGCAAGATTCTCAGTCTTGACACCGGGGTTCAAATCCCCGTGGGGGTACCAGCTACAAGCCGGTAGCGAGCCGTGGTCGAGCGGTACATAGTACAGCTCGGCGACGGCTCGCTGCATTTCCGGCTACTCCAAGACCGAACGCCTGAAAGGAGGGCGGCATGAAACCCTGCCCGTGCGGCTCGCCGCTGTCCTACGACGAGTGCTGCCGGCCCCTGATCTCGGGTACGCGCGCCGCCGCAACCGCGGAAGAGTTGATGCGCTCGCGCTATAGCGCCTACGTCGAGCGGGAAATCCCCTATCTGCGCACCTCCCTCTCCCCGGATCAGCGCAAGGACTACGACGAGACCAGCAGCCGCGAATGGGCCGAAAGCGCGGAATGGCACTCGCTCCAGATCCTCAACACCAGCGGGGGCGGCCCGGCCGATCGCGACGGCACGGTCGAGTTCGTCGCCACCTTCACGCGCCAGGGCGTCCGGCAGGAGCATCGCGAAGTCTCCACCTTCGTGCGCGAGGGCGGAACCTGGTACTTCGCCGGCGGGAAGGTCATCGGGCCCAAGCCGGTCGTGCGCGAGGCCGCCAAGGTCGGACGCAACGACCCCTGCTCCTGCGGCAGCGGGAAGAAATACAAGAAGTGCTGCGGGACCTAAGGGCGCCCGTTTGCACCGCACCGCGCCGTCACCTTCCCGCCGCCGCCCGGTGATACCCCTTCGCCCCGACCGCGCGCGCCAGCTCGCTCTGCGGCTCCGCGCCGGCCGCCAGGCGCTCCAGGACGCGCGCAAAGTCCCAGCGCGGCCGCCAGCCCAGCTCCTCCCGCGCCCGCGCGTTCACGTAGACGCGCTCGATCGCCGGGAACATGCGCCAGCCGCGCGCCCGGTACACCTCCGCGTAGCCCGGGAAGCGGCGCTCCACCACCCGCGGCGCATCCGCCCGCAGGTCCCCCAGCTCATCTCGGGTGAAGGGCGTAGTTGCGCTGATGATGTACTTGCGGAACCCGAGCGCCGGGGCGCGTTCCAGGGCGAGCAGGTGCGCCGCGACGGCATCTTCCAGGTCGACCCGGCGGTGGAGGAATTCGTTCGCCTTCAGGTTGCCGTCCGCATAGGCGGAGCTCATCTCGGCGACGTCGTCCTCTTCGGGGAAGAAGCGCGACGTCCGCAGGACCAGGCAGGGGAGACCGAGGTCGCGCGCGTGCAGCTCGCAGAGGTCTTCGGCGGCGCACTTGGTCACGCCGTAGATGTTGCGCGGGACCGGCGGCACCACCTCGGTCAGCCAGGCGGCCGGCGCGCCGGCGGGCGGCGACAGCGCCCGGCCGAAGGTGCTGGTGGTGCTGGTGAAAACGAAGCGGCCGACCCCGGCCGCCGCCGCCTCCTCGAGGAGATTCAGGGTCCCGACGACGTTGGTGTCGACGAATTGCCGGCGCGTGTGCGTGCGCACGTGGGGCTTGTGCAGCGTGGCCGCGTGCAGGACCGCCTCCATCCCCGCCAGGTGGCGGCGCAGGAAGTCGCGGTCCAGGATCGACCCGACCGCGTCCGTGAACGGGGAAGCGAGCAGATCGATGCCCAGCGGCCGGTGGCCCGCGCCCCGCAGCGTGCGCATCAGGCCTTCGCCCAGGTGCCCGGCGCTGCCGGTGACGAGGACGTTCATCGGGTGCTCTCCCTACTTGGCCACCGGGCCCGGCCATTCCCGCACGAGCGCCCGCCGCCGCGCGAAGAGGAGGCACTCTACCACGCCCGGGAGCGGGGGCCAAGCCCTGGGCGCGTGTCCGTTCTTGGATCTCGGCCGCACCGGCCGCACGCAGCGAAAGCGTGGCCTTCGTCGTACTCGTAGCTCGTCCTCGTACTCGAACGCCCAGGGCATTCGACCACGAGCACGAGTACGAGTACGTCGGGTGCCAAGTCCGCGAGGTGTGCGACCGCTGCGGTGGTGATGCAATCCCCGTCATGCCCCCGGTTTCGCTTGCCGCATTCCGCACTCCCCCCTATAATCCCAGGCCTGCCGGAACCCGTCCGACGACACCTCTGCCCCGTCACGAAGCGCACAAACCTCCCATTCCGATCGCCGCACGCCCGGCCGCTGGAGCCCCTGCGTGGACCTCTCCTGCCCGCGCTGCAACGCGCCCTTGCCCGACCCCGCCGAACCGAACAAGCCCGAGGTCCACTGCCCGGCCTGCGGCCTTGCCGTCGTCGTCGCCTACGCCCCCCCGCCCAGATCGCCCGCTGGACCCGGCGGCGACGCCGCCTTCCACATCCCCCCCGGCACCGTGCTCGGAGGCTTCCGCGTCGACGGGCCCCTCAACTCCGGCGGCATGGCCTGCGTCTACCGCGCCACCCAGCTCTCACTCAGCCGCAAGGTCGCTCTTAAGGTCCTCGCCCGATCACTCGCCCTCGACCCGCTCTTCGTCCAGCGCTTCAACCGCGAGTCCGACATCCTCGCCGCCCTCAACCACCCCAATATCATCACCATCTACGACAAGGGACTCGACCGGAGCTGCTACTATTTCGCGATGGAAGTCGTCGAAGGGGCCACGCTGCGCCAGCTCATGGGCAAGGGACCGATCGCGCCCCCAGAGGTCTTCCGCATCGTCGGCTCCATCTGCGAAGCGCTGCAGCACGCGCACGAGCAGGGCGTGATCCACCGCGATATGAAGCCGACCAATGTCCTGCTCGACGCGCGCGGGCGCGTGAAAGTCGCGGACTTCGGCATCGCCCACCTCGCGGGCGTCGGCAGCGCGCCGGTGACCGAGCTGACCTTGACCCACGTGCGCATGGGCACCCAGTACTACATGGCCCCGGAGCAGCAGTTCGATGCCAAGTCGGTGGACGGCCGCGCCGACATCTACGCGCTCGGGGTGATGCTCTACGAGATGCTGACCGGCAAGCTCCCGCTGGGGAGCTTCGATCCGGTGAGCCGGAAGCTGCCGGGCCTCGATCCGCGCGTGGATCTGGCGGTCGAGCGCGCGCTCAAGACCGACCCTGACCAGCGGTTCGGGAGCCCGGCGGAAATGGCGGACTATCTGCGCGAGGTGGCGGCGGGGACGGCGGCGGGCGCCGGCGCGAAGTGGGGCGGCGCCGGGAGCGCGGTCGCCGCGGCGCCGCCGACTCCGCCCGGCGCGCCGGCCTCGCCGCGCGACGCGTTCTTGCGACGGGCCGCGGAACTCGTAGCGGCCGGACGCTGGGACGATCTGCTGGCGGTGTGCGACGCCTGGGCGAAGGAAGCGCACACGCCGGACGCGGCGATCGACGCGCTCTCCGCGCGCGCGCGCCACCGCGCGCTCTTCGCCAGGGGCCGGGCGCACGAGGAGGCGCGCGAGTGGGCGAAGGCGCTGGAGGCCTACGGCGCGTGCGCGGCGACGGCGCCGCCGGCGGAGCTTAAGTCCGTGGAGGAGCGGCTGGAGTTCTGCCGGCGCAAGCGCTTCCTGGACACGACGCGCACGCCGCGCCCGGCCGGAAGCGCGGCGGTCGCTCCGGCGAACGCCGGAGTCGCTGCGGCCGGCAGTCCGGCCGCCGGCGGCGCCGCCAAACCGGCCGCCCCCGCCGCCGGGCAGGGGGGAAGCCCGGAACGCCCCACGCCGTCGTCGGTCATCGAACCCTCCGGCGCCCCCATGGCCGTCGTGCCGAAGTTCCACGACACCGCGACCCTGCGCGCTTCGCTCCTGGTCAGGGAAATCCCCCTGTCGGCGCCGATCGCGGCCTTCGCGGTCGATCGTTCCGCGCCCGCGGTGGCCGTGGCGTGCGCCGAGCCGCAGATCCAGGTATTCGCCGTACCCGGCGGCGCGCTCCTGAAGTCCCTGCCGACGCAGCGGGCGGTCCGGGCGATCGCCTACGCGCAGGACGGCAAGCTGTTCGGCGCCGCGACCGAGGACGGGTTCGTGACGGTCTGGCAGACCGAGGGCTGGGAGCGCGTGGCGCGCATCGACGCCCACGTCGGGCCCGCGGTATGGCTGGGGTTTTCGCCCGATGGCTCGGGCGTGGTCTCGATCGGCGAAGACGGCTACGCCCGTTGCTGGTGGCTGGCGAGCCCGAAGAAGCCGCAGGCGGCGGTAAAGTCGCACAAGGGAGTGCTGGCGGCGGCGCGGCTCTCGCCCGACGGGGGCGTGCTGGCGGCGGCCGGGGAGGACCACACGGTGCGGCTGTGGGAGCGCACGACCGGCAAGGCGGTGGCCACGCTGCCCGCGCGCAAGGACCGCGTCTCCGCCATCGCCTTCGCGCCCAACAGCCGCCTGCTCGCGGTGGGAAGCTGGGACCGCACCGCGCTCCTGTGGGACCGCAAGGAGAAGAGCGTGGTGAAGGAGCTGAATCCCTTCGCGGGCGGCGTGCTGGCCGTCTGCTTCAATCGCGATGGGTCGCGCTTCGCCGCCGGCGGCTGGGACAAGACGATCCGCCTGTGGGCGCTCGACGCCCCGCTGTCCGCGCACCACCTGGCGGGGCATCAGGCGCGCGTGAATGCCGTCGCCTTCGGCGAGGCGGGGCGATTGTTCTCGGCGGGCGAGGACGGGACGGTGCGCATCTGGTCCCCGGAAGATCGGCGCGAACTGGAGGCGCTGCGGGGCGCAGGCAAGGGGTTCGTGGCGTTCGAGGTGACGGCGGAAGCGCGCTTCCTGGTCGCGCGCGGGACCGAGCCGCGCGTGTCGATCTTCGCGCTCAAGGGTCGGAAGAGCGAGTAGGGGAGGGGGACCGTGCGGGTGCGGGCGGTTCCTCCCCCCCCACTGCGGTGGGGGAGG
>JACRIP010000395.1 GCA_016220045.1 Planctomycetota bacterium | reverse complement strand
GGAAAAGGGGGACAGTCACCGTTTTGCGAAGCGGGGAAAACGGTGACTGTCCCCCTTTTCCGATGCAGCACGCGCGAAGCTCCCTCGACAAATGCGGTGCGCCCCCGCAACCCATTCAGTCCACGAACCTATCTCGTGTTGCCGCTAGTCCGACTGACAACGGACTCACCATCCGGGGCGGACGCTCAGAGAAACTCCACATGATTTCGCATTGCCTCCGGGGCGAGGACGTCGTGGACCAACAGAAGGGCGTGCAGCGCCTGACCAACGGTGTACTTGGTGGCGGCGCAGAATACGATCCCGGCGTGATCGATCCCGCTCGACGCAAGCACGAGGAAGTCCGTGTCGGAGGTGACCAACACCCGCCCCTGGGTTCGCGCGAAAGCCAACTGTTCAGGGTCGAGGACGCCGCAATTCCCCGCCACTTGGGTCGTCAAGATATCCACGCCGCGCCGCTTCAGACCCTCAGTGACAGGCGCAGGTACGTGCTCATCAAGGTAGAAGCGGATCCGATTAGGCACCTAGCCGCTCCTGGAGCTTCGATGGGAATCGAGCCTTCATCCCAGCGACAAGCTCCGCCTCCTTCACGAGGTCTCCCTCGATTTCGTCACGATGGTCGAAGTAGTAGGCAAGGGCAGCATGAACGTCGGCCAGGGTGATCGAAGGGTAGACTCCGAGAATTTCATCCGGGGAGAGCCCCCGCTTCTCGTGCCACACTACGATATCGAGCACCCGGATTCGGTGCCCCGCGATCCTCGCCTTCCCACCCATGACCTCCGCAGACTTCTCGATATGCTGCACCATCAGGTTATCCATGACGCACTCCACATGGCTTTCGCGGGTGAGACGGTGCCACTTCGCTGGAGGGCCAGCATAGTCGGGACCGGGGCTTCTCTTTTCACTTTCTGGAGAGGCGATAGGCCAACCTGAAAAGAGAAGACCCGGTCCGACGCGATCTTCAGGTACCGTAGACCCCTCGTCGCGCCCTATGCCGCCAGGAGCGGTGAGAACTCCTCGGGGCGAACCGGTTCTTGTCCGAGTCGCTGCAGCGCCGCGTTCAACGTGGTCAGGTCAAAACGCGACGGCGAAGGGATTTCGATCCCGATCGGCCTACCGTCGGCGATGAAGTCAACCAGGAGCCCACCGTCTAGGCGTTCTGTCCGGGCGCTGCGGTCTCCCTCCCGTCGCGGCAAGTAGTAGTACGCCGCGATGGGGTGACCCTTGCGATAGGTCACTTCGAGATAGGAGTGCTTCATGGCGCCTCCCCCGGATAGGCGGTAATCACAACCAGGAGCCGATCTCGCGCGTCGGGCTCAACGATAACCTCCCAGGGTCGCAAACCATGCACGCTCTCGACGACCCAGCGTCCAAGCTCGCGGTCTTCTCGAACTCGGGTGGCGGCGGCCATCATTCTGCGCAGGTCGACCTCTGAGAAGCCCCGGTCGATCCTGCGCTTCAGGATGTGCGAGCTCAGCTCGAGTTCCCAGTCCCACCACGCCGGCCAATCGATTTCCCGCGAGCCACTCATGCGGATGGGATTACTGCGCGCAATACCCGAACTGCCCCGCCCCGCCGGCCAAACTGCCGGCGCGCCCGACAACGACTCTACCACCCCCTGCGCTCTGACACAAGATGCAGATCCAGCCGGCGGGGCCCGCAACGCGGCAGGGAAAGTACATCCAGGATCGCGTCGCCCGGCCCCCGCCCCCTCATCCCCCCGAGAGCGCCTGCAGGATGTAGACCTTCGCGTCCGGCGCGACCGCATCGCTCAGCCGCTCCCGGTCGCCGATCGGCTCGTCGCCGACGAAGATGTTCACGTGCCGCCGCAGCCGCCCCGTCTCGTCCACGATGTACGACGCGAACCCCGGATGCCGCCGCTCCAGCGCGTCGATCACCTCCCGCACCGTCGCCCCCGGCACCTCACCGTCGGTCAGGGCGGGGAAGAAGCGCTGCAGGTGGCGTGTGAAAGCAACGTAAGGCACGGCTCGTCTCCCGCTCGCTCACGCGAAACGCACCGAGTGGATCGGCGGGAAGTGGTTCCCGACGCAGCGCCACGTCTCGCCGCGGTCCTCGGAGACGTAGACGTTGCCGGTCGTGCTGCCGAAGCACACGCGCCCGCCGCGCGCGTCGAGGCCGTGGCGGTACACGATGTCGTAGGCGTCCTGCTGGGGCAGGCCCTCCCGGAAGGTGTCCCAGCGCGCGCCGCCGTCCGTGGTCCGCGCCACGAACAGCCCGCCGCCGATCGCCGTGCGCTCGGAGTCGCCCTTCGCCGGCACGACCCAGGCCGTCCGCCCGTCCGTGTCGTCGGCCGCGATGGGAAAGCCGAAGTGCACGCTCACGTCGTTCCGGCTCACCCGCGTCCACCTCCCGGCGCCGTCCACGCTGTAGAAAACCCCGGAGTGGTTCTGCTGCCAGAGGTGGTCGGGCGCGCCCGGGCACTGGGTCACGCAGTGCGGGTCATGACCCCACTCGGCCTCGGGGTTGGGCAGGTAGTCGTTGAGCATGCCGCGGTTGCAGCCCGCCCAGGTCCGGCCGCCGTCGCGCGTCTCCACCACGCCCGCGCACGAGACGCCGACGTGCATGCGGTTCGGGTCGCGCGGATCGATCAGGATCGAGTGGATGCCGGGGACGAATTCGCCGTACGCGATGGCCGCCGGCGTGCCGCCCCACTGGTTCCGGCTCGTGGCGTCGCCCGCGAAGAGGTCGCCGCCGCGGCTCTCGTGGTTCCAGAGCGGCCGGTTCAGCTCCCAGGTATCTCCCCCATCCCGGCTGGTGAAGAGCCCGCCGGGCAGCGTGCCGGCGTAGATCGTGCCGGCCTGGTCGCGCCCCCCGAAGGCGAGCACCCACACCTTGAGCAGGGCCGCATCCTTGTACTTCGTCGGGGCCTTGGTCGGGTCCGGATCGGTGTCCGGCGTCGGGAGGTGCTGCTCGATGAAGCGCGCCCCCTTGGGATAGGCGAGCTGGGTCAGGTTTTCCCAGGAGCCGCCGCCGTCGCGCGAGCGCGCGAGCTTGGGGCCCCAGTGGGGGTGATCCATCGCGGCCCAGACCGTGCCGTCCCGGGGGTCTTTCGCCGCGAAGCTGATCGACAGTCCGGCGTGGGCGATCGGCCGCGCGCGCCAGCGACCGCCGGTGCGGTCGAGAATGAGCAAGCCCTTCTTGGTGCCAAGCAGGAGCTGGTCGGACATCGGTCACCTCATGCGGCAAGCACTGTGGAACATCGCGGCGCCGGGCGGCACGTGCCCCCGGGCGCACGGTCGTCGCCGGCGCGCTTCGCTGCCCCGCGGCCTTCCTCCGCCCATCCTACCCGTTCGCCGGCGCGCGCTCCAAGGGGAATCCGCGCGTCCGGACGCAGGTCCGTCGTTGCAGGTCCCGCCGCGGTTCGCCCCGCCCGGATCGTGCGTTCTTCCGCGACATTCGGCTCCGCCTCGCCCGCAAACCCACCCACCGTGGCCCGCGCTCCCCTTGACCTCGCGGCGCGGGCGAGGACGCCCGCGCTCCCAGCACTACTCTGCGCCGTCGGCGATCTACCATCCGGAAGCTACCCGTTCGCCATGCGCGCGTCCGCGATCAATGCGCGGGCTTCCCGCGGTCGCGGCCCCGCCGCACCCATCGAAAGCACGGCCTCCGTCGTCCTCGTATCTCGTCCTCGTACTCGAATGCCCAGGGCGTTCGAGTACGAGAACGAGTACGAGTACGACGACGACGACGACGACGACGACGACGACGACGACGACGACGACCGCGACCGCGACCATGGAGACCATGGAGGCCATGCTGCCGCCAAGGTGCGCCCGCTACGGCGGGACCCCGGCGCTTGACGCTCCGGACCGCGCATCCTATACTGCGCGCTCGACCCCTCGTGCCGCCCCGTTCCTCCCGATTTCCGCGGGTCGGCGGGGCGGGGGGGGGCGGCGCGCCGATTCTTCCCAACGACGGAGATTCCTCTGCCGAGTGTGCTCGGCACCCTGGTCAAGCGCTACTGGTCGCAGCCGCTCTCCGTCGGCGTCGACCTGGACGGGCCCGGGGCCATCGCGGTCCACCGCCGCATCATCGAGTCCAATCCCTGCCTCCAGGCCCACTATCGGAGGTGGTACCGGGAATGCCTGCCCGCCGTCCAGGAGACCCGCGCGCTCCCCGGCCTCCTCGTCGAGCTCGGCAGCGGCGCCGGTTTCCTCGATCAGGTGATTCCCGGGTTGATCAAGACCGAGCCGGTGCCCAGCCCCTTCGCCCACCGCGTGGTCGATGCCATGGCGCTCGACTTCCCCGACGCCTCGCTGCGCTCCCTGTTCCTGATCGCCGTCCTCCACCACGTCCCGCGTCCCGCGGCCTTCCTCGCCGAAGCCCAGCGGTGCCTGCGCCCCGGCGGTCGCCTGGTCCTGATCGACGCGCATAACAGCCTGCCCCAGCGCCTGCTCTGCCGCGTGCTCGACCACTACGAATACTTCGACGCTACCGCGCCCGACTGGTCTAATGAAGACCGCGGCCGCATGACCCGCGCCAACCTCGCCACCGCCTGGATGATCTTCGTGCGCGACCGCGCCCGCTTCGAACGCGAATACCCGGGCCTCGAAATCCGCTCGATCCGCCACCACACCTTCCTGTCCTATATCCTCTCGGGCGGCATGAGCTATCGACCCTTCATTCCGCCCGGCGCCGTGCGCCTGTGCGACCTGCTGGAGTCGGCCGCCCGGCCCCTGATGCCCTGGCTCGGCACCGCCATGACGATCGATATCGTCCGCCGCTGAAAGACGAGAACCTGCATGGCTACTCGCGCGCTCATCACCGGCGTCACCGGCATGGTCGGCTCCCACCTCGCCGATTACCTGCTCGCCCATACCGAGTGGGAGCTCTTCGGCATGTGTCGCTGGCGCTCCCCGCTCGACAACGTCCGCCACCTCCTCGATCGCGCCAACCGCAAGGACCGCCTCCACTTCATCGACGGCGACCTCTGCGACCCGACCTCCCTGCGCCACGCGGTCGCCAAAAGCCGGCCGGACTACGTGTTTCACCTGGCGGCGCAAAGCTATCCGCTGACCAGCTTCACCTCGCCGCTCCACACGCTTGACACCAACATCCTCGGGACCGAGCGCCTGCTGGAGGCGCTGCGCGACGCCCCCGGCCTCGATCCGGTGATTCATGTATGCGCCTCCTCCGAAGTGTTCGGCCGCGTGCCGCGCGAGCGCCTCCCGATCGGCGAGGAGTGCTCCTTCCACCCGGCCTCGCCCTACGCGATCTCCAAGGTCGGCACCGACCTGGTCGGCCGCTTCCACGCCGAAGCCTACGGCCAGAAGGTGATGACCACCCGCATGTTCACCCACACCGGCCCGCGCCGCGGCGACGTCTTCGCCGAGTCCTCCTTCGCCAAGCAGATCGCCATGATCGAAGCGGGCCGCATCCCGCCGGTGGTGAAGACCGGCAACCTGGAATCGCTCCGCACCTGGTCGGACGTGCGCGATGCGGCGCGGGCGTACCACCTGCTCGTGACCGTGAATCCGACCCCCGGCGCCTACTACAACATCGGCGGCGCCTTCTCCTGCACGGTCGGAAAAGCGCTCGAGCACCTGCTCTCGCTCTCGCCGCGCCGCGCCGAAATCCGCGTGGAGACCGAGGCCGCGCGCCTGCGCCCGCTCGACGCCGACCTGCAGGTCCCCGATACCACGAAGTTCTTCCGCCACACCGGCTGGCGGCCGGAGATCCCGTTCGAGACCACGATGCGCGACCTGCTCGCATACTGGCGGGATCGGGTAAATGCCGGGCAAGAGTTCCTGACCCGCTGAGGCGCGCGCGATGGCTCCGACCGATCCCCCCGCCCCCCCCGCCCCGTCCGCCCCATTGACGGGCACGCTCTTCGTCGCCGGGGCGACCGGCATGGCCGGGTCGAGCGTGGTGCGCGCGGCGCTCGCCGCCTGGCCCGCGCTGCGCGTGCGCGGCGCCTGGTGCCGGACCGCGCCCTTCTACCAGCACGAGCGGCTCGCCTGGGTGCAGGCGGACCTGACGCGCCGCGAGGAGGTCCGGCCGGCGCTCGCCGGGTGCGATTGGGCGGTCCTGACGGCCGCGAATACCGGCGGCGCGGGCGAGGCCGCCGCCGCGCCGGAACGCCAGCTCACGGATAACCTGGTGATGGATGCCCTCCTGCTCGAAGCCTGCCGCGCCGCCGGCGTGCGCCGCGCGGTCTACGTTTCGAGCGCGACCGTGTACCCGCCCTTCGCGGGTGCGATTGCCGAGGACGCGCTCGATTGGAACGCGGAGCCCCACCCCGCCTACGCCGGGGTCGCCTGGGCCAAGCGCGCGGCCGAAAAGCTCTGCGCCTTCTGGCACGGCGCCGGTCGAATGCCGATCGTCATCCTGCGCGCCGCGAACCTCTACGGCCCGTACATGAAGTTCGATCCGGCCCGCTCGAACTTCATTCCCGCCCTGATCCGCAAGGCCGTGGACGGGCTGGATCCGTTCGAGGTCTGGGGCCGGCCCGAGGTCACGCGCGACGTCCTCCATGCCGACGACTTCGCGCGCGCCGTCCTGCTCGGCCTCGCGCGCACCGACCTCGCGTTCGACACCTTCAACCTCGGGTCGGGCGAACGCACGACGGTCGGCGAGGTGGTCGAATGGGTCACGCGCTTCTCCGGGCATCGGCCGCGGGAGATCGTGTACCGGGAGGACCGGCCCACGAGCATTGCATTTCGCGCCCTGGCGTGCGACAAGATCCGCCGGACCCTGGGCTGGACGCCGGAGATTCCGGCGCAGGAGGGCGTCCGGCGTTGCGTCGAATGGTGGAAGGAGAACCGCGGATGGTGGACTCGATAAAGACCTCGGCGCACGACGCGATCGTGCTCTCGAGCTCCGGCGAAAAGGAGGCGCAGGCGCGCTTCGCCGAGTTGCTACGGAATTCACCCTTGCCGAGCGACGAGCTGTTGCCCAACCTGGGACTCTACCTGACCAGCAAGAACCTGTCGCGCGTGCTCTTCTTCTACGAGATCTACCGGAAGATCCTCGAGACCCACGGCGTCATCATCGAGTTCGGCGTCCGCTGGGGCCAGACCCTCTCCTTGCTCTCGGCCCTGCGCGGCATTTTCGAGCCCTTCAACCGCCATCGCAAGATCATCGGCTTCGACACGTTTGCCGGGTTCAAAGGCCTGAGCGAAACGGACGGCGCGGCCTGCAAGTGCGCGGACGGGTCCTTTTCCGTGCCGGCCGGGTACCAGGGCTACCTGGAACGGCTGCTCGCGCTGCAGGAGGAGCTGAATCCGCTCGGGCATTTGCGCAAGTTCGAGCTGGTCGCGGGGGACGCGACCCAGACGGTCCCCGCCTACCT
>JACRIP010000377.1 GCA_016220045.1 Planctomycetota bacterium | reverse complement strand
GTATCTCGTACTCGTACTCGTACTCGAATGCCCAGGGCGTTCGAGTACGAGGACGAGATACGAGGACGACCGAGGCCGTGCTGCCGCCAAGGTACGCCCGCTGCGGCGACCCGGTACTCCGCGTCACGGGGGCGGCGATCGATGGGACAAGCGTGTCGGCAATACCGGACATGCCCCCCCCGCGCTTCTTTTGTTTGTCAGGGACGCGGCGGTTAGTGTACTCTGCGCCACGGAGGGCAGGCGGGCGACTTGTCCTTCCGGAATCCGGAGGTCCCGGGTACACTGGCGCGGGTCGAGCGGCTGCGATGCCGGGGGCCCTCGACCTGATGGGATCGATCGTTCGGCAGTTCATGGCACGGTGAAGCGATGAAGTACACGCGGGTGTTTCTGGACGCGTTCGCCTACGAACTGGCGCCGATCGTGGTGACGTCGGCGGCGCTGGAAGACCGGCTGGCGCCGCTCTATCGGGCGCTGCACCTATCGGCCGGCCAGTTGGAGGCGCTGACGGGCGTACGCGAGCGGCGCTGGTGGGCGCCGGGCGCCCGGCTGGCGGCGGGCGCGGCGCGCGCGGCGCACAAGGCGCTGACGACCGCGCATGTGCGCGCGGCGGAGCTCGGGGCGGTCATCTACGCCGGCGTGTGCCGCGAGAATTTCGAACCGGCGACCTCGTGCGCGCTGGCCTCGGAGCTGGGCGCGGCGGCGGGCGCGGCGGTCTACGACATTTCCAACGCATGCCTGGGCGTCATGAACGGCATTCTCGACCTCGCCAACCGGATCGAGCTCGGGCAGATCCGGGCCGGGCTGGTGGCGACCTGCGAATCGGCGCGCGGCATCAACGAAATCGCGCTGGCGCGCATGCTCCAGTCGGGCGACATGGCGGGATTCAAGGCCTCGCTGGCGACCCTGACGGGCGGCTCGGGCGCCGCCGCGGTCGTCGTCACCGACGGCTCGTTCGGCGCTCCGGCGCACGCACAGGGGACCGCGGAGGCTCCGCGCCTCCTGATTCCGGGGGAAGCGACGGGCGGCGGAGCGGTGCGGGCGCGACGCCGGCTGCTCGGCGGCGTGTACCGTGCGGCGCCGGAGCATCACGGGCTGTGCCGCTGGGGCGTGGATGCGCCGGCGCCCGGGCGCGCGGAGCGCACTGAGGTCATGGAAACCGACGCCGTGTCGGTGCTGCGGCACGGAGTGGCGCTGGGCAAGGCGACCTGGGGGGCGCTCCTGGAGGAGTTCGACTGGTCGGTGGAGCACGTGGACAAGGTGATCTGCCACCAGATCGGCAGCGCGAACCGCGACATGATGCTCGCGGCCATCGGGCTTTCGCCTGAGAAGGACTTCTCGACCTTCGAGTTCCTGGGGAACATGGGGACGGCGTCGCTGCCGGTGACGACGGCGATGGCGGAGGAACGGGAGTTCCTGGCGGCGGGCGAACGCGTGGCGCTCCTGGGGATCGGCAGCGGGCTGAACTGCCTGATGCTCGGGGTCGAGTGGTGAGCGCGGGCCGGGCGGTCGAGGAGCCGAACTCGCTCGCGCCTGCCGCGCTTCCCCCGGAAACTCGATCCGCCTGAAGGCGGAACTACGAACGAGACGCGCGGCGCTCCCGCGCCGGATGGCCACGGCGGACCGCTTCCCCACCGCGCCCCCCCCCGCCCTACCTCCCCGCCCCCGCCTCCGCTCCTGCTGCGGTGATCGCCATTTCCGGGCTCGGCGGCCGGCAGCGCAGCAGGATCATCACCGCATAGGCCGTCCCGTACGGCTTGTCGTAGTCCCACATCGGGTAGTCCCACCAGGAACCGTCCGGCTCCTGGTTCGGCAGGATCGTCTCCGCCAGGAGCGCCGCGAAATCGCGCTTCCCATCCGGCCCCAGCTTCTCGAGCACGCGCGCCGCATAGTAGTGGCCGAAGTAGAAATAGTACGGCGCCGTCGCGTACCAGGCTTCGTGCGGCCACTGGCGCTTCCGCCCGCACTCGATGTAGTTGTGCTCCGCGAAGAAAGTCGCCAGCCCCGCCCGCGATTCCTCCGCGCCCGCGCGCTTCGAGCCCCAGAGCCAGAGCGCGAAGTTCCCCGCCTGCGACCGCCCGAGCGAGCCCTTCGGGCGGTTGGCCGGATGCTGCGGGTAGTATTTCAGGTAATCGCCGTACAGAAAGGCGCCGTCGGGAAGGCGCATCTCTTCCAGGCGGCGGAGCGCCCGGTCGATGAGGGATTGGGGCACGTCGAGGCCGGCGCGCCGGGCTTCCCAGAGGGCTACCAGTCCGGCCGCGGTGCCGAAGCTGGTGGGGCCGCCCGACGGGGTCTGGGTGTGGGCGTCGAAGTCGTAGTAGAACCAGCCGCCCATCCAGGTCTCGTAGGTCACGAGGCGACGGAGCTGGCGCTCGGCGGCGGTGCGCAGGCGCGGGTCGGGCTTGCGCTGCAGCTCGAGCGCGAGCGCCTGCAGGGCGTAGGTATTGCCCCAGACGTTGTACAGGAGATCCCCGGTATCGCGCCGGGCGTCACCCGTGGCCACGAGCCACTCCAGCCCGCGGTCGTGGGCCGGCCCTTCCCCGGCTTCGCGCAGCGCCATGACGCAGAGCGCCGTGGTGGCGAGCTTGAAGGCGTCGTGCGAACCGGGGACGCTGTGGTAGATCTCGAAGCCGCGAGTCTGGAGGCCGGTGCCCCAGGAGCCGTCCGGCTGCTGGCTCTTCACGAGGTAGCCGACGCCCTCGCGGATCGCGTCCGGGAGTTCGCGCCGGTGCACGCGCGCCGTGGCACAGCCGGAAAGGACGGCCGCCGCCAGGAGCGCGGCGCCGGCCGCCGCGATGATCGACGCGTGCCTCACTTTTCGGACTCCATGATCACTTCGTCGCCCTCTTTCAGGCCCGACTTGATCTCCGTCAGCTTCCCGTCGGACTTGCCGAGCTCGACCTTGCGCAGCTCTTCCTTCCCGTCCGCGCCCTTCACCTTGACGCGGCCGTGGCGGATGGTCTCGTTCGGCACCGCCAGCACGCCGTCGAGCTTGCCGGCCTCGAGGTGCACTTCCACCTTCATGCCCGGCACCAGACGCGCGTCGGTCTCCGGCAGATCGAGCGTGACTTCGAAGGACTGGCCCTTGTCCCCCGCGCCCGCCGCGGTCAGCGGCACGGCGCCGCAGGTGCCGACGTAGAGCACGCCTTCGAGCGCCGCCGGGCGCACCTCCGCCTTCATCCCCGCTTGCACCCAGAAGAGCTGCCCCTCCGGCACCGCGATCTTCGCTTCCAGCTTGCCCGGCCGATAGAGGGTCATCAGCACCTGCTGCGCGGCCACCTTCTCGCCGATGTCCAGCGCGTGCGCCTCGTTTTCGTTCCAGGTCCCCTTCTCGACGTGCCCGTGCAGCACGACGCCGTCGGCCGGCGCCGTCGTCGTCAGGAGCGGCAGGTCGTGCTTGAGCTTCGCTACGGCTTTCGCCGCAGCCTGGTCGGCGAACCGGGCGGCCATGAGCCCGGCCGTGCGCATGACCTTGCCGTGAGCGTTCGCCGCCTTCTGCTCGGCCAGATGGTGTTTCGCCATCACCACGGACAGCTCGACGCCGTGCTGGGCGATCACGAAGTCGTGCTCCCTCTCCTTCTTCGATTCCTCTTTTTGCATCCCGAGGCGGACCTTGGCGCGATCGAGGCCGCGGATGGCGCGCTTGACCACGATGTCCCGGGTCGCGCTCGTGAGGTCCTCGGACTTGTACATCTTCTTGAGCTGATCCAGCTCCTCCTCGCCGTCGTCAACGCCGTCCTGGTGCGCCTGGACTTCCAGCTCGATGTTCTTCAGCGCGTGTTTGCTGTCCATTTCCCGCCACCAGGTGAGCGCCTCCTCGGCGACCTTGAGCTCCAGCTCCTTTTCGCCGAGCGCAAGCGCGTCGGCCTGGTCGCCGAGCGCGGCGTCGGCCTCGGCCTTGGTCAGTTCGGCGGCCGCCTTGGCGCGCTCGTTCTCGGCCTCCTCCAGGCTGCGCGTAAGATCGGCGGCGTCGAGTTGGAGCAGGATCTCGCCCTTCTTGACCTGCGCGCCGTGCGGCGCGGCCTTGACCACGGTCAGCTCGCCGTCGAAGGCCTTCGGGCGCAGCCGCACTTCGAAGGGCTTGACCGCGACGAGCGCGCCCTCGAGATCAATGTCAAGAAGCAGCGTCTCCTTTTTGACCTTGTGCGTCTTCGGCGCCTCCGGCTCGGCGGGGGCGGCGGCCGCGGCAGCTTCGGCGTCGCCTTCGGCCTTCGCCGCGGGGGCGGCTTCGGCCGTGGCCTCCGGCTTCTTCGCCTCGGGGCCCGGGGCGGGCGCCGGGTCTTCGGCTTGCAGTCCAAGGAAGGGCAGGAGCAGCAACACGGCGACGAGCGTCGCAGGAGCGGGGAGATGGCGTCTCACCGGGGATCCTCCAGAAGACGAGGAAAGGAGCGCCGACCGTTTCCGGCGCGGGAGGGGAAGTATAGCGAAGGGGGGCGGCGCTGCCAAGGAGAAGAGGCGGGGGGCGGCAGCGGAAAGGCGACGGAACCACAGAGGCACAGAGACACAGAGACGACGACGG
>JACRIP010000388.1 GCA_016220045.1 Planctomycetota bacterium | reverse complement strand
CGCTGCCTGTCGCAAACGGTCAATTCGGGCGGGCACCCCTCGTTTCGGGGATCAGGCCGGCCCCGGGGGACTCCGCTGCCGGAGATCTCACGGCGCAGGCGTCCTCGCCTGCGCCGAAGGGTCACTGGTCGCTGCCTCTTGCGACCGCCTCTGAAGGCGGAACTACAAACGAGCCGCGCGGCCGGCGCCTGAGCAGGGCGTCCCACGGCAAGGCGCAGTCTAGCCGAACGATCCGCCATGAACAAGTCTCCTGCGCGTACTTGTCCGGCGTCCCGGGGTTCCCGGCGGGGCGCGTCGAGACTCGTTCCTGCGGCGCAGGCCGGCGCCGAGCACCGAGCGCCTGACCTGCCACCATTCAACACGTCGTCGCTCGGTGTGTTCCGTGTGTTCGGTGGCTATCCACCCCGCACTCCTCCCTGTTCTACCGCACTCCCCGCCCCCCCATCCCCCTACTAGTCGAACTTCACCAGGAAGTGCGGGTTGATGACCTTGAACGAGAGCCGGCCGATCTCCGGGTCCTGCTCCTCGACCAGCGGCCGCAGTACGATGCCCTCGCGTTGGATCTGGGGGTTCAGCTTGCTCGGGCCCGCCGCCAGCGCCACGAGCTGGTCCACCGTATGGTCCAGCACCAGCGTGCCGAGCTGCGGTACCGTCTCCAGTCCCATCTCCGCCACCGCCGCCAGCATGTCGGCGTGATCGAAGAGCCGGTACGCGCCGATGTCGAATACGTTGAATACCCGAATCCGGTGCGCGCGCAGCGCGTACTTGTTCTTCTGGACGCCCGGGCCGATCAGTTCGCCCTGCACCGCCACGTCGCCGCCGCGCCGCGCCGCGAGACCCCGCAGCTTCTCCTCCAGTTTGAGCGCGACCGCCAGCCGGCACAGCAGGTTGCCCTCGTCGCCCGGATCGAAGCGCTGGGTGCGGCCGCACACGCCGTACTCGCCGCCGTGAACGAACGCGGTGAAGGAGGTGCCGTCCTCCTTCTCGGTCAGGTAGAAGGTCTTTCCCCGATGCCGCACCAGCAGCTCGCCGAGTACCTGCACGCGCGTCTCGTCGGTCTTCGGCATGAAGCCCGGAAAGGCGCCGAGCACGCGGCCGTTGATGTCGGCCGGCGGCGGCGGCTCGTACTTCTCGACGCCCAGCGCCGCCGTCACGTCCGTGCCCTCGCCGCGCAGCGCG
The DNA here is from genome assembly GCA_016220045.1 of Planctomycetota bacterium. Taxonomy (GTDB): domain Bacteria; phylum Planctomycetota; class MHYJ01; order WSZJ01; family JACPWG01; genus JACRIP01. The sequence continues at coordinate 1,994 of JACRIP010000388.1, read as the reverse complement.
TCCGCGGGCAGGAGGTCGAGCGGGAAGCAGATGCCCTGCGAGAACTGGCCGCGCAGCCGGATCGTCTTGATGCGAAAACCGCCGGGCACGATGACCTGTCCGGTGTCCGCCTGACGTACCGGCGCCCGGTAGCAGCTCTTGCGCAGGAACTCGAACTCCGGCCGCTCCGGCAGCAGCGAATCGATCTCGCAGTAGACCACGAGATCCCCGACCCGGAACTCGCCCTTGCGGATGACGACGGTCCAGCCCAGGATCCGCGCCTTCTCGATGGCATCCGCGCCCTCGATCGGTTCGACCGCCACAATCCGCTGTACGCTCGCCAGGGTCCGCATCGTCCGCTTCCTTCGCTCGGCAGGTGGGCTCAGGTTCAGGGGTTTCCGGAGTGGGAGGGTGTAAAACCGGCGAGCCCGGGCGCGGGTTCATGCCATCTCGCACGCGCACCGCGACGATTTCTCCCTACGCTTCCGCCGGATCATGGGCTACAATGCGCGCCACCCGTGTACGTTCAGGCCCACTCGCGAAGGGAGACTCCGCATGCCGCGTTGCCTCGCCTGCACCCTCGCCTTCCTCCTGGCCTCGGCCCTGCTCGTTCAGGCCGAGCCCGCACCCGCCCCCCCGTCCGCCCCCGCCACCGCCCCCGCCACCGTCCGCGCCGTCGAGCGCGCGCGCCTGCTCGCCCAGTTCGACTACACGCCCACGCCGATCACCGCCACCCGCCGCACCGAGGAGCGCTTCCTCACCTACGTGATGGACCGGGTGGAAATGCCCTCGCCCGTCGTCACGCCCATCGCCTCGAACAACACCCTTTACGGGTTCTTCTACCGGCCGCTTCTGCGCTCGAACGCGGCCGTGATCGTCCTGCCGATCGCCAACGGCCGCGACTTGACGCTCGAAAAGGCCGTCGCGATCTATCTCGCGCACCGCGGGTTCAACGCCTTCGTCATGCCGATGCCCTACCAGCAGGAGCGCGGGCGCGACCTCGGCGGCAAGGACGTGCTCAAGATGGACGCCGACCTGGACGCCTTCCGCGACGGGCTGCGCCAGGCGGTGCTCGACGTCAAGCGCGTGCGCCAATGGCTGGTCGACGAGGCGAAGGTAGACCCCGGGCGTGTCGGCCTGGTCGGCATTTCGCTCGGCAGTCTGGTCGCTTCGGTGAGCTACTCGGTGGACCCGGGTTTCGGCGCCGCGGCGCTGGTCCTGAGCGGCGGCGATCTCGCGCACGTGGTCTTCCACGGCTCGAAGGAGACGCGCAAGATCAAGGAGCGGCTGGAGGGCGCGGGCCGCGACCTCGAGTGGACGCGCGCGGCCATCCGCCCGATGGACCCGCTCAGTTTTGCGTCGCCGCGCCTGCGCGACGGGGTGTTCATGGTCAACGCCTCGCGCGACGAGGTCTTCCCGTTCGAAGACACCGCCAAGCTGTACTATGCCTACGGTAAACCGGGTATCATGCTCCTGCCCGGCGACCATTACTCGGTCGCGGTCTTCCTGCCGGTGGTGCTCGAAGGGGTCGCGCGCCACCTGCGCAGCCGGCTGCTCGGCGACGAACCGGTGCGACGGGCGGCGGAGGTCGGCTTGCCGCGCGAAGGGCTGTAGGCGAGGGGCGGGGGGTCAGGGGTCAGGGGTCAGGGGTCAGGGGTCAGGGGGCAGGGGGCAGGGCGGGAGTCAGGGGTGGAGCGGAGGCTTGTCGGCTCTTCGGCGCAGGCTGGAGGGCGTGCTGGGATAGAGCCTGCAAGGTCCGACGATACATCGGCTGTAGGGGCGGGCCTTGTGCCCGCCCTCTGGTGGAATGGCCAATTCGTATCGGCAGTGGCCGGTGGCGCCAGGGCGCCCACCAGGGGCGCGTCGGGGAGGCGGGAGTCCGGACGTGTCACAGGTGGGGACATGCGGTCCTCCTGCTCGCGTCGGCGTGCCGACGCCGGCCCCGTTTGCCGCCCCCACTCTCACCGTCCCGCTACTCCCCGAGTCCCATCTCTTCCAGCCGGGTCGCCGTCAGG
>JACRIP010000387.1 GCA_016220045.1 Planctomycetota bacterium | reverse complement strand
GCGGCATGATCGAGATCTTGCCGGGGTCGTGAGCGGGGTGCGGGGGGCGAGGGCGAGGGCCACGAAGGGGGCGGAAGGGCCACGAAGAACGACGGGAACACGAAGGACCACGAAACGGGACGCACGAAGGACCACGAAGGGACGACGGGAACACGAAGAACCACGAAGGGACGAGGACAGGAAGGGCACATGAAGACCGAATTGCACATTGTGCGCGGGACCGAGCGCGGCCGGGTAGTGGCGTACGAGGGCGCGCGGCCGCTCGTGGTCGGGCGCAATCCGGAGTGCGACTTGACGCTCGCGGACCTGGGGATTTCCGGGCGGCACTGCGCGATCGAGCGCACGGGCGCCGTGGACGAGGTCGTGGACCTCGCCAGCCGCAACGGGACCTACCTGAACGGGCGGCGGATCCGGCGCCATCCGCTGAGCGACGGCGACGTGCTCCAGGCCGGGGACGCCGCGCTGCAGTACCGGCGCGCCGCCCCCGCCCCGGGCGCGCGGCCGACACCCGCCATGGCCCTGCCCGCCGTCGCCTCCGCCGTGCTGCCCGCCGACGTCCCGTGGTCGCGCGCCGAGGCGACCATCTGCGACCGCATCCCGGTGAACGACCAGTCGTACTGGACGCCGGCGGCGAGCCCTGAGGACGCCGCGGAAAACCGCAAACTGCGGCGCCTGCTGGCGTCGGTCACGGAGCTCGCCGCGCTCGCACACGGCCCGGCCGCCTTGACCCAGGTCCTCGACGCGGGGCTGGCCGCCGCCCTCGACGCGCTCGACGCCGACCGCGCGGCCCTCCTCTTGACCCCGCGCCCGCCCGGATTCGCCGGCCTCGAGGTCGCGCGCGCGCGCGATGCCGCGCCCCCGTCCCCCGCCCCCGCCCCCTCCTCCGCGCCGCCCGCCCCCGCCCCCGCCCCCGCGCCGATCGTCATCTCCCGCTCGATCGTCGACGCCTGCCTGCGCGAAGGGATCTCCGTGCTCACGCGCTTCGGCGAAGCCGGCGCCGCCCTCCCTTCCCAGAGCATCGTGCGGGCGGGCATCAAGTCGGTGCTCTGCGTGCCGATCGAGGCGGGCGGCCGCACCCTGGGCGCGCTCTACCTGGATTCCCTGAAGGGGACGGAGAACTTCCGCCGCGGCGACCTGGAGATCCTCGCCGGCTACGCCGCCTTCCTCGCGGCGCTGGTCGACCGGCGCATCCTGGAGGGCCGCGTGCAGGCGACGGAGCACCGCCTGGGGTACCTGCTGCGCTACGTCCCGGTGGGCATCTTCGCGGTCGACGCCGCCGGGCAGTTCACGCTGTGGAACGCCTCCTGCGAGCGGCTGCTCGGGCACGCCGCCGACGCCGTGGTGGCCGCGCGCGATCTCGACCTCCTCCTGCCCTCACCCGAGGGCCCGCAGGCCACGCTGGCCCAGGTGGACGCGACGGCCGGCCTGGTGGTCGAACGCGAACTGGTCCGCGCCGACGGCAGCCCCTTCCTCGGCGTGCTCACCCTCCGGCGGTTCGACGATCCGGGCGGCGCCGCGGCGGGCTACGTCGGGCTGCTGGAGGACGTCACCGAGCGCCGCACGCTCCGCGATGAGCTGGCACGCGAAGAAAAAATGGCGACCCTGGGGCTGCTGGTCGCCGGCGTCGCGCACGATTTCAAGAACGTCCTGTCCCCGATGATGGGTTTCGCCGAGCTGGCGCAGCGCCGGCCGGAGTCCGCGCCGCGCCTGATCGAGGCCGTGCTCGCGGGGACCCAACAGGGCCTGGCGCTCACCACGGCCCTCTTGCGCCAGGCGCGCAGCGGCGAGGACAGCGCCGTGCCCACCGACCTCGGCGCGCTCCTGGACGCCGTCGTGCGGCTCGTCCACCACGAACTGGTGCGCAACGCGATCGAGATCCGGCGCGAATACGAGCCCGCGCCGCTGGCCGAGGTCAATCCGGGCCTGATCCAGAACGTGTTCCTGAATCTGATCCTCAACGCGCGCGAAGCGATGCCCCAGGGCGGCCGGCTGACCTTGCGCGTCGCGGCGGAACAGGACCGCGTGTCCGTGAGCATCGCCGACAACGGGATCGGGATGTCACCGGAGACCGTGGCGCGGCTGACGACCCCCTTCTTCACCACCAAGTCGGGGGCCGGCGGCGCGCGGCGTGGCGTCGGACTCGGGCTTTTCACCTCGCGCCAGACCATCGAGCACCATGCCGGCGAGCTGCGGTGCGTGAGCGAGCCGGGCCGCGGGACGACCTTCACGGTCGCGTTGCCGGTCCGCGCCCCCGGCGGGCACGCCGACTCCGCGCGGGACACCCCGTTGCCGATGCCGCGCCTGGTGCCGCCGCCGCCGCCCCCGCCCGCCGCGACCCCGGATCCCTCGTCCGGCGCGCCGCCGGGCACCGCGCCGGGCACGCCGCCGACCGCCGGTTGAGCGGCGGACGGCACACCCCCCGCGCTGCCGGCGCCCGCCCCCCCCCGCCTACAGTTTCTCGATTTCCTTGAGGAACTGCTTGGTCGTCATGTCGACCTTGTCGAGAATGGCATTGTCGAGCACGCCCTTGAGCCGCTGGCGTTCGCCTTCGGAGAGCCGCAGGAACGCCATGCCCACGCGAAAGGCGTTGTGCTCCTGGGACTTGCGGCACCACACCACCCGCGCCTTCGCGCCGATCGGCTCCTCCAGCGGCGGCGCTTGCAGCCGCAGCGCCAGCACCGCCCCCTCGCGCAGGTCGCTTTTCGTAATGAAGTGCAGCCCGCTCTCGCTCAGGTTCAGGACCAGGTAGCGCGGCGAGAAGTTCTCCATCCACCCGAGCAGGCCGGCGGAGCGGTGCTGGACCGACGCCCCCTTGACCCCGAAACGCTTCTTGCCGCGCCGTTCGACGCCGTCCCAGGACATGGCGGTTTCTCTCCGCAGAAAAAGGCCCCCCGCCGGGCGATTATAGGCGCAGCCGGTCGCGCGCGTCAACCGTTTCGCCGGGGTCGGGGCGGTTACGAATGACCATGCTTTTTTCTTGCCAGCCGCCGTGCGCGAACTCTAGAATAGCACCGATCCTGCGGAGATCTATGTGCAGAAACGAGCAGCCCGGGGCGCGCGCGGAGGCGTGTCCGGCGCGGGCGCGCTCGGAGTGCCCCCGGGCCGCATCCTCGATGCCGCCGCCCGCACCGGGAGACCGACATGGGCGAGATCCGCAACGAGCAGTCCTTCGGCCAGCTCGTCGTCAAGCAGCGCCTGGCGAGCACCACGCAGGTCGAGGAATGCCTCGCCATCCAGAACAAGATGAAGTCGATGGGGCTGCCGGCGCGGCGCCTCGGCGACATCATGGTGGAGAAGGGCTACCTCTCCAAGGACCAGGCCAGCGGGATTTCGCGCCAGCAGCAGCAGGCGACCGCCGCAGCGCCGGTCCAGATCGCGGGCTACGAGCTGCTCGCCAAGGTCGGCCAGGGCGGCATGGGCGCCGTCTACCGCGCCCGCCAGCTCTCGATGGACCGTATCGTCGCCCTCAAGATCCTCCCCCGCCACCTCGCCAAGGACCCCGCCTTCGTCGAACGCTTCATTCGCGAAGCGCGCGCGGTCGCCCGCCTCAATCACGAGAACATCATCCAGGGCATCGACGTCGGCGAGGCGGGCGGCGTCCACTATTTCGTGATGGAGTACATCGAGGGCTGCACCGTCAACTCGCTGCTCAAGAAGGACGGCGCCCTGCCCGAGGCCAAGGCCCTGGAGATCACCCTGCAGATCGCGCGCGCCCTCGAGCATGCGCACAAGAACGCGCTGGTGCACCGCGACGTCAAGCCCGAGAACATGATGCTCACCAAGGACGGCGTGGCGAAGCTCTGCGACCTGGGGCTGGCGAAGCAGGTGACCTCCGACTCCTCGCTCACGCAGGACGGCACCTCCGTCGGCACGCCGCACTACATCGCCCCGGAACAGGCGCGCGGCGAGCACCAGGTGGACATCCGGGCCGACCTCTACTCCCTCGGGGCTTCGCTGTATCATATGCTGGTCGGCGTGGTCCCGTTCGAGGGGCCGAACGCCACCGTGGTGATGACCAAGCACCTGACCGACGAGCCGGTGGCCCCGAACAAGATCCGCCCGGCGATCTCGGACGCGGCGAACGCGATCACGCTCAAGCTGATGGCGAAGAAGGCGGCCGACCGCTACCAGACGCCTGCCGAGTTGATGGAGGATCTGGATGCCGCGCTGCGTCGCCGCCCGGTGGGCGCGCTGAAGAACCTGGCGGCCACGACCGGCGCGCGTCGCAGGCCGGGCGGGGCGGGCGGACCGGCCGCCGTGCCCGGGCCGGGCGGGTCCCCGGGCCCGGGCGGAGTCACCCGGCTCGCGCGCGACCGCGATCGCGACCGGGACAGCGACAGCACCGTGCGCCGGCGCGCCGAGTTCGGCGCCCGCCCGTCCGACTCCAAGGCCGGCCTCTACGCGGTCATCGGCGGCCTGGTGATCGCCCTGGTCGCCGCGCTGCGCTTCGGCGTCTCCGAGCGCCCGCCCCAGCCCACGCCCGGACCGGACCCGGGCGTCAAGCCCCCGATCGTCGAGCCCGACCCGGGCGGCGGCAACCCGCCTCCGGTCAATCCCGGACCCGGTACCGACCCCGCCGCCGACTCCCGCCGCAAGAAGGCCTTCGAGTACCTCGATGCCATCGGCGCCGTCATCATCCACGCCGGCGACAATCCCGACGAGTTGATGAAGGTCAACGAGCGCTTCGACGAGTTCTTCCAGGAATTCAAGAACACCCAATTCGAGGTCCGTGGCCTCGACGAACAGGCCAAGTTCAAGGAGCGCCTCGAAGGCTTCGCGGCCAAGTGGATGATCGAACGGGAGGTCGCCGCCGCCGAGCTCGAGCGCAAGGGGCAGCTCGAGGAGGCGATCGGGCAATACACTGACCTGGCGCCGGTCTTTCGGGAGACCGCGGCCGCCAAGCGCGCGCAGCAGCGCATCTCCGACCTCCGAGACATCCAGAAGCAGCGCTTCGCGGACTGCACGACCGGCGCCGATCAGGCGGCCGCCGCCGGCGACTTCTCCAAGGCCATCGCGCTGATCGAGACCATCGCGCGCTTCGGCTCCGCCGACATGAAGCGCGAGGCGACCGGGCGGCTGGCCAAGCTCAAGCCGCAGCAGGAGAAGTTCACGACCGACAAGCGCGCGGCCGCGCTTGCGGAGTACGAGCAGAAGCTGCTGCCGGAGTTCGAGGGGCTGCTGCGGGCGGGCCAGCCCGAGCGGGCGTTCAAGCTGATGGAGGAGGCGCGCGAGCGGGATCCCTTCAAGTGGTCGGCCGAGATCCTGACCGCCGACCGGACCGATGCGCAACGCCTGGTGGACGTGAAGGCGGACGCCCAGGCGGGGCTGGCGGAGGCGGCGCGCGCGGGCCTCGAGGTGGAGATCGGCAAGGCCAAGGGCAAGGTCATCGCGCAGGACAAGGAGCGCTACGCCCTGGAGACCGTGGAGCGCCGCGTGACCATGGCCGTCCCGATCGACCTCGACAAGCTGGGCCTGCGCGAGCTGGTGCGGCTGGCCGAGCTGCGCCGCGAGGCGCTCGGGGAATCGCCGGAGTGGCAGATGAAGAAGGGGCTGGTCGAATTCTGGGTCGGGGACCGGAAGGACGCGCGCGCGCCGTTCGAGGCGGCGGCCGCGCTCTACGAGAAGATCCTGGACGTGGCCAGCGCGCAGCGCGCGCGCGGGTACCTGGAGCGCATCGGCGCGGGCGGCGCGCTCGACGCGGCGGAACGCGCCGCGCGCGAACTGCTCGGCAAGGCGCGCGGCGCGGCGCGCGAAAAGCGCTTCGACGAATGCCGCCGCGCGCTCGGGGAACTGCGCGACAAGTACGGCACGACCGCGGCGGTGCGCGACGCCGCCAAGGAGCTCGCGGACCTGGAAGGCCTGTGCGCCAAGGCGGGCGTCGGCGGGGCCGGGGGCGCGCCGGGCCCCCGCTTCAACGTCCCCGGCACCCCCAGCGCCCAGCATCCCGGTTACACCCAGTGGCTCTACGACTTCTCCAAGCGCGAGCAGCTCAACGACTGGCGCACCAACGACGTCATGAAGCAGATGCTCTACAACGAAGCGAAGAAGACCGTGCGCATCGAGGACGCGCAGTGGTTCTGGAACGGCGCGCTCAAGGGCGACGCCTGGATCGAGGTGCGTTTCGTCACGCCGAAGAAGACCAACATCGCGCTGACGCTGTGCGACAGCGCGCGCTTCTCGCTGTCCGAGAGCCGCTGCTACTACATCGGGTATAACGTGGAGGAAATGCCGCTGGTCGAGATGCTGACGCCGGAAGCGAGGCAGTTCGTCGCGCGCACCTTCACCTCGCCGCATCGGATGCTGAAGTTCGATTACACGAAGATTGCGGCGCGGCGTCTGCCGGAGGCGCTGATCCCGCTCGGGGTGCAGAACGAGCCGATCGATCCGCAGCACAAGAACTGTCAGTTCCAGGTGGCGATGACCGGGGGGAAGCTGACCTGCCGGCTGGTGGTGGGGGGGGTGGGGAACATGGACTTGGAGGGCGTGACGTCGCCGGATCTGGACGCGGGGCATTTCTCGTTGTGTTTCGTGAAGAGCGAGGCGGAGCTGACGCGCGTCACGATCGTGGGGCGGGTGACCGAGGGCGGCGGCGAGGGGAAGTAGAACGCTCCCCGCGGTCGGGCAAACGTCCCGCCGCGGACACGGAAGGTTGCCCGGAGCCCACGTGCGTTCGTAGTTCCGCCTTCAGGCGGAACGATGGGCCAATTGCGATTCGTCTTCGGCGTAGGCTCCGCCTGAAGAGGCGTGCGCAGGCGGCCGCGATCCGTGGCCCTTCGGTGCAGGCCGGACCTGTCCCCCGTAGCGTGGAGCGCGTAGGGGGAAGGCCTGCACCACAATTGCCGGAGACATTTCGCACGATCCCGGAAGTGCTCGGAACCCTTGTGGCGCAGGCGTCCTCGCCTGCGCCGCGGGGTCACCGGGGCCGGAGTCTCGGGCGGCCGGCGCGATCCCCGGAACGAGGCGTTCCCGCCCGAACTGACCCCGTGCGATCGCCGCTCTGACCGGCGCCCGCGACGCCCGCGCGGCGCGCCCCGGTGGGCGGGCTCCGGAGTTCCGCCCGCGAGCAGTTCGTCACGTCCTCCCTCGTCACGTCGCAACTCGTCAAGTCATGACTCGTCAAGTTACGACTTGACAAGACGGCCACGGGGTGGGTAAAGTGTCCGGCATGGACGAATTCATCGGGCGGGCGCGCGAGCTGGCGGTGCTGGAAGCGGCGTACCGCGGTCAGGAGAGCGGCCTGGTGCCGATCTACGGCCGGCGCCGGGTCGGCAAGAGCGAGCTGGTGCTGCGGTTTCTGCGCGGCAAGCCCGCGATCTACGCGGTCGGCAAGCTGGCGCAGCCGGCCCTGCAGATCCGGGAGTTCCTGCGCGAGGCGGCGGGCGTGCTCGGCGAGCCGCTGCTCGCCACCTTTCCGGCCGAGGGGTGGAAAGCCGCCCTGGAGGCGGTAGTCGAGCGCTGGCGCGCGCGCGCCCGCGGCGGCGCCCGCGGTGGCAAGCTCGTGCTCGCGCTCGACGAGTTCCAGTGGATGGCCCAGGCCAGCCCGGAATTGCCCTCCGTGCTCCAGGAGTGCTGGGACCGGTCGTGGCGACGCGACGGCCGCATCCTCCTGATTCTCTGCGGCTCCTACATCGGGTTCATGGAGCGCGAGGTCCTCGGGCGCAAGAGCCCGCTGCACGGGCGGCGCACCGCGCAGATCCTGCTGCGGCCCTTCGGCTATCGCGAGGCGGCGCTCTTCCATCCCCACTACGGCGTCGAGGAGCGCGCGCGCACCTACTTCGTCTGCGGCGGCGTCCCGCTCTACCTGCGCGCCTTCGCCCCGGGCCGTTCGGTCGAGCACAACCTTGCCGCCACGCTCCTCGACGAATACGCGCCGCTCTACCGGGAGCCGGATTTCCTGTTGCGCGAGGAACTGCGCGAAGTCGAAAGCTACTACGCGGTGCTGCTGGCGCTGGCCTCCGGGTCGGCGCCGAGCCGCGAGATCTCGCGGCGCACGGGGTTGGGGGAGCGCAGCCTGCACTACTACCTGCAGAACCTGGTGGAGCTGGGCTACCTGGCGCGGCGCTACCCGGTGACCGGGCGGCCCCCGGTCGCGCGGCACGTACGGTATTCGCTTGAGGACCCGCTCCTGCGCTTCTGGTTCCGCTTCGTCTACCCGAACGTGAGCTTCATCCGGCATCTGGGGGGGGAGCGGGCGTTGGCGGAGCGCATCCGTCCGGAGCTGGACGCGTTCTGGGGGGACGGGTTCGAGCGGCTGTGCCGCGAGGCGCTGCCGGCGCTCCACGCGGCGGAGGGGAGCCGGGCGGGGTGCGAGGTCGGGTGCTACTGGGATGCGGCGACGCAGATCGACGTGGTCGGCCTGCGCGACGACGGCGAGACCGACCTGGGGGAGTGCAAGTGGGGGGCGGTGCGTTCGGTTGCCGGGCTGGCCGCGGAGCTGGAGGAGAAGGTCGCGCGCTACCCGAACGCGCGGCAGGCGACGATCCGCCGGCGGCTGTTCACGCGTCGGGCGCTCCCGGCGGCGCGGCGCGGCGGGGGCGGGCCGGCGCCGGGCGCGCCGGAGGTGCGCACGCACAGCCTCGCGGATCTGTATGCGGTGCCGGGGTAGCGGGCGGGGAGGGGAGCGGAGCGGAGTCGCCAGCTTCTCGCGCGCCCATCCGGCCGAGCGTCTGCGTTGGGTCGGGCCCTGCGTCCGGACCAGGCTGAATACCGGTTCAGCTTGCGAGCTGCCCTTGCGACGGCTGGGGAGAACGGGTGGTGAGCGGTCAATCACGTAGATCCGGCGGCGCATCCGTCCGCATACCCCGCTGCACTCCGGTGTGAATGGGTCGTGTCCCGACCTCCTCCCTGAACGCGGCACCACAGGAGTTTTACCCGGTGGCGGGGGAAACGTGCGCGCTCGGAGATCCGGTGCCTAGTGGATGCGCTGTATCCCGCGACTTCGAGCGCCGTGGCCCTCCTACGCGCCGGGCGATCTCGACGCGATGTCGGTCCCGGCACTCGTTTTGCTTTTGTCCGTGGGCCGGGCACCGGTGGTGGGCGCGTGCAGGAGAGAATCCTTCCCGGGAGGGTAGTCCGTGCACTCCCGTAGCCACGGAAGCCCGGGATTCGGGCAACGAGCTGCCGGGAACCTTCCGGAGGCGAGCCCGCTGTCGTAGGGATGCCAGGCGGCTGTCCCGGCTTCGAGTACACCCCGCCCGTGGGCATTTGGCGGCGGCGGTACGATGGGGCGGGACATTTTTTTTTGTCGACAAACGGAGGGTCGCGCTGTGAGATCCGGATCCTTGCCCGTATTCGTCTGTACTCTGGTGGTTGCGCTCCTGCTGGCGACCGAGGCCGGGGCCTACCCCATCACCATTAACGCGGGCGCCACCACGCTCCGTTTCCGCCTCGATGGAGTGCTGCGCGACGGTTCCACCGGACCGCTAACGGTAGACCTGTCGGCCGCGACCCACACGGTCAGCTTCGGCAACAGCGTCAGCAACGCCGCCGGCGCGGCGGGCTTCTTCCGGTTCGTGGTCGGAACCACCGGACAGATTACGAACGTCGTGAACTGGAACAATGGCCCGACCGCGGCAGCGACCGCCTCCGGCAGCGTGCTCACGTTCAACAACGCCACGATCGCCATCGATCCCGGGCTGTACGCCGGTCGCCATTCGCTGCCCAACGAAGGCGGTTCCTCTAAGGGGCCGCGCACGGTCACGCTGGTCCCGGACCTGCTGTACGTTCTATCCGTCAACTACGGCTGGACGATTCCCGCCGCGGGGGGCTATCCTGCCGCCGCCGGCTACTTCCATTTTGTGGTCAATGCGGCCGGGCAGGTAGCGCACGTTCTCAACGCCTTGTCCGATACCCCCTCCGCGGCGGCGGTGGGTGACGGCGCTACGCTGCGCTTCAACAACGTCGACATCATCGTCGATCCAGGGCTCTACGCCGGCTTCTGGGGCGTCAGCACCTTCGGCTTTTCCCAGTACGGCTTGCAGACCATCACGCTGGTCCCGGAGATCTTTTACAGCGCGAACATCGGGTACGGCTTCGACTTCGCCGGCGCCACGACCACGGTGTCCTTCGTCGTAGATTCCGTGGGCGCGGTCGGACAGGTGACCCGGGTCATCAACTCGCTGACCGGCGCGACCTCCGCCTCCGCGGTGGGGGTCGGCAATCGGTTGCTCTTCCACAACGCGACGATCCAGATCGAGCCCGGCCTCTACGCCGGTCCCTACACCGTGAGGGCGAATGTCCCCCGCACCGGCCCGGGGGCCGTGGTCCTGATCCCCGACATGCCGTACACCGTCGACCTGGGCGCCGCCTACGACCTTGCCGCCGGTTCCTCCCGCTTCGCGTTTACCCTGGACAGCGCCGGGCGGATCGCGCGCGTGCTCCGCTACCCATCGGGGAACCCGTCCGCGGCCGCGACCGGCGACGGCGGCGCCCTGAACTTCAACAATGCCCCGATCGACGTCGATCCGCAGCTCTACACCGCGCGGTACTACGTCGGCGCCGCCGCGGTCAGCCTCTACGGCCGCACGACGGTCGTCCTGGTGCCCGATCTCCTCTACCGGTTGAGAAACGGCAGCAGCGAAACTTCGCCCACGGCGGCCTCGCACTGCTTCTTCGCCCTCGATGCGACCGGCCGCGTGGGGCAAATCGTGAACGCCGTGACGGGCGGTCCGAGCCTGGCCGCGACCCCGACGAGCACCGGGCTCGCCCTGAACAACGTGCAGGTGTTCGTCGACCCCGGCGGCTTTACCGCCGCCTACACTCTCGGCGCCTACTCCTCCGATCGGGGCCCGGTCAGCCACGTCCTGATCCCGGACCTGCTTACTCCCCTCACGGCCTCGTCCCAGAAGGGCACCTTCGTTCCCAACCTGACCGGCGTGACGCCGCCGAGCCTGCTCCTTACGATCAGTGGAGTGCCGTATCTCTTCTCGCTGCGGGTCGGCCAGACTCCGGTCCCGACCGCGATCGACCCGAGCGCGCTGCTGCGGGGCGCGACCAACCAGGCCCTCGTCATCAGCGGGAGCGGCTTCGAGTCCGGCGCGACGGTCGCGTTCGGCGGCGATGGGATCACCGTGAATTCGATCACCTACCAGGGAGCGACCGCGCTCTCCGCGAACGTCAGTATTGACCAGACGGCCACGCCGGGTCCCCGGGACGTGACGGTGACCAATCCCACCGGCCAAAGCGGGACCGGCAGCGGGCTGCTGACCATCCTCGCGCCCCAGCCGCCCACGGTCACGGCGGTCGCGCCGAACACGCTGACCCAGGAGGATGCGAACCAGGTCCTCGCCGTGACCGGGACCCACTTTGAGGCCGGCGCGACCGTGGCCGTGAGCGGTGGCGGCATCACCGTGCACGGGGCGACGATCGAGAGCGACACGCGGCTTTCCGTCACGGTGAGCGTCGCCTACGCGACGACGCCCGGTCCGCGGAACCTCACCGTGACCAACCCGAACGGGCTCAGCGGCGCCGGGTCGGGGCTCCTGACCATCCTGGCGCACGCCCCGACGGTGACGGCGGTTGCGCCGAACACGCTGATCCAGGGCATGTCAGGTCAGCGCCTGACCATCGACGGGAGTCACTTCGCCGCCGGGGCGGGCGTGACGGTTGGAGGCGGCGGGATCACGGTCCTTTCGGTCGCCGTCGTGAATGACCGGCAGCTCGCCGTGACGGTGAGCGTCGCGCCCGCGGCCACCGCAGGGGCGCGCACCGTCGTGGTGACCAACCCCGATGGCCTGAGCGGCAGCGGGGCCGGGCTCCTGACCATCCGGACGCCCCAACAGGTCCTGAATGCACTGTCCGCCCAGGTGGCCGCGTTCCTGGCCGCAGGAGAGATCCGCAATGCCGGCATCGCCAACAGCCTGCAGGTCAGTCTCGACAACGCCGCGCGCAAGATCGGACAGAACAACGAAGCCGCGCGCGGCATGCTCGAGTCGCTGCTGAACAAATTGGACGCATACACCCGGGGTGGACAGATCACCCAGCCGGTCCGGGAGGCGCTGGCACCGCAGGTGCGGTTGCTGATTTCGCTGCTTCCTTGATCGCGAGGGCGATCGCGACGGCGATCGGGACGAACACGCCGCCGCGGTAGATGACGAAGCGGGTTCTCGCTGTGACCGGGACTCGCAGGGAGGCCGGCGCGACGGTAGCCGTGGCGGTGACGGAATCTCCGTCCTCACGGCGACGGTCGGGAGCGACACGGGGCTTTCCGTGACGGCGACGGTTGCCTATGCGGCGACGCCGGGGCCCCGGCGTGCGCGACCCGTGGGGGGGAGATTCGTGCATGAAAAAAAAGGAACTGCTGAGGCCGGCGT